>NZ_JANCPG010000012.1:0-66284 GCF_024295905.1 Streptococcus sp. CF7_Ac1-12
AGTGGTAGCACCAACGCCAACACCTACTCCTACTCCAACTCCATTTGAATACAAAGTGATCACTACATTTGTGGATGAAAACGGAGTATTAATTATTCCTGATGAAAATGGTTCACATCCAGGTAAACCATTAGAAAATTATGAACTAGTCCGTACGGAAACAGATGCAAATGGAAATGTTCGCAATGTTTACCGTAAGATTCAATCTCAAAAACCAGTACAACCAGTTGAGCCAGCAACTCCAGCAATGCCTGAACAGCCAGCTCAACCTCAAGTACCAGCAACTCCAGCACAACCAGTACAAGCAACAGCAATGAAAGAAGCTGAAGCTAAGCGCGAATTGCCAAATACTGGTACAGAAGACAATGCTCGCCTTGCAGCACTTGGACTTCTCGGAGTATTGAGTGGATTTGGTCTTGTAGCTCGTAAGAAGAAAGAAGACTAATCTTTCTAATTGACATGATTTGTTTGCAATGAACATATCATCCCTAAAGCTGATGAATCGAATGATTCATCAGCTTTTTGCTGTTGTTACCGGGGTTACAGAGTGGACATAGGAATCAGGCTCTCATACTCTTCGAAAATCTCTTCAAACCACGTCAGCTTCCATCTGCAACCTCAAAACAGTATTTTGAGCTAACTTTCTAGTTTGCTCTTTGATTTTCATTGAGTATCAGTTAGGAAATAATAGTTATGCTTTCTTCTTTTGGAGAAAATATGGTATAATAGAGAGTAAAAAACTTTGAAAGAAAGAAAAAGATGAATTTAAAAGATTACATTGCAACAATTGAAAATTATCCAAAGGAAGGGATTACCTTCCGTGATATCAGTCCTTTGATGGCTGATGGAAATGCTTATAGCTACGCTGTTCGTGAAATCGTTCAATATGCTACTGACAAGAAAATTGATATGGTTGTAGGGCCTGAGGCTCGTGGTTTTATCGTGGGCTGTCCAGTTGCCTTTGAGTTGGGAATTGGTTTTGCGCCTGTTCGTAAGCCAGGTAAATTGCCACGCGAAGTTATTTCTGCTGACTATGAAAAAGAGTACGGTGTTGATACCTTGACTATGCACGCAGATGCTATTAAGCCAGGTCAACGTGTTCTGATCGTAGATGACCTCTTGGCAACAGGTGGAACTGTTAAGGCAACCATCGAGATGATTGAAAAACTTGGCGGTGTTGTGGCAGGTTGTGCCTTCCTTGTTGAATTGGATGACTTGAACGGCCGTGAAAAAATCGGTGACTACGATTACAAAGTTTTGATGCATTATTAATGAAAAACAGTCCCTAGGGCTGTTTTCTCTACATTAGGATATAAAAATAGACTATAGCTAGTTAGAGAAAAACTATAATTGAAAACTATATCTTCTTGCAGTATAATAAAAGGACTAAGTGTTTGAAATTTGGTTTCAAACATATGCAATTATTCCTGAAAGAGTACAGTTAGGAGAGGGTTATGCCGATTCGAATTGATAAAAAATTGCCAGCTGTTGAGATTTTACGGACAGAGAATATCTTTGTCATGGATGATCAACGTGCGGCCCACCAAGATATCCGTCCCTTGAAGATTTTAATTTTAAATCTTATGCCACAGAAAATGGTCACAGAGACCCAGTTGTTGCGCCATTTGGCCAATACACCCCTGCAACTGGATATTGATTTTCTCTATATGGAGAGTCACCGTTCTAAAACAACTCGTTCAGAACATATGGAGACCTTTTATAAAACTTTTCCTGAAGTCAAGGATGAGTATTTTGATGGGATGATTATCACGGGTGCTCCAGTTGAGCATTTACCATTTGAGGAAGTGGACTATTGGGAGGAATTTAGCCAAGTGCTTGAGTGGTCTAAGACTCATGTCTATTCGACCCTTCATATCTGTTGGGGAGCTCAGGCTGGACTCTATCTTCGCTATGGAGTGGAAAAATACCAGATGGACAGTAAGTTATCGGGTATTTATCCTCAAGATACTTTAAAAGAAGGGCATCTTCTCTTTAGAGGATTTGACGATAGCTATGTATCTCCTCATTCACGGCACACGGAGATTTCTAAGGAAGAGGTCTTAAACAAAACCAATCTCGAGATTTTATCAGAGGGTCCTCAGGTTGGGGTTTCGATTTTGGCTAGTCGTGATTTACGAGAAATTTATAGTTTTGGGCATTTGGAATATGACCGTGATACCTTGGCAAATGAATATTTCCGAGATCGTGATGCAGGTTTAGATCCACATATTCCAGAAAATTACTTTAAGGATGACGATGTCAACCAGACACCTTGTCTTTGTTGGTCTTCATCAGCAGCCCTCTTTTTCAGTAACTGGGTGAATTATGCGGTCTATCAGGAAACCCCTTTTGACTGGAGAAAAATAGAAGATGATGTATCCGCATTTGGGTATTTATAAGAGGAATTATGACATATTTAGACGCTTTTAAATCAGGGAACTTGGTTTTACCGAGTGCCCTGCTCTTGCATTTTAAGGAACTCTTTCCTTCCAGCGACGATTTTCTGGTCTGGCAATTTTTCTATTTGCAAAATACGACAGGCTTAGAAGAAATGTCCCCAAGCCAGATTGCTGAAAGGATTGGTAAGGAAATTTCGGATGTCAATCAGGCCATTTCCAATCTGACGGAAAGGGGTCTGCTTCAGTATCGAACCATCGAATTGAATGGTGAAATTGAATTGCTTTTTGATGCAAGTTTGGCTCTGGAACGTTTGGATGACTTGCTTGGAGCTGCTCATTCAAGTTCAGACCAGTTGACACCTCAAAATCAGCTTAAAGATTTGGTGGAAACCTTCCAGCAGGAATTAGGACGCCTGTTGACCCCTTTTGAGATTGAGGATTTGACAAAGATGCTAAAGGAAGATGGAACTAGTGCTGACTTGATTAAGGAAGCTCTTCGTGAAGCTGTTTTGAATGGAAAACCAAACTGGAAGTACATTCAGGCGATTTTGAGAAATTGGCGCCATGAAGGTATCAAAAGTGTGGCTCAAATCGAGGCTAAGCGGGCAGAAAGAGAAGCAAGCAATCCACAGTTGACACAGGTGTCGGCAGATTTCCGAAATGCCATGGATCTCTGGAAGGATTAATCCATGTAAGCAGGCTTGAAATCCGAGTAAGATTTGCAAGCTGTGTCTAATTGTGATAAAATAAATAGAAAATAAATTGAAAAAAGAGGTATGTGAAATGTCACGTAAACCATTTATCGCTGGTAACTGGAAAATGAACAAAAATCCAGAAGAAGCTAAAGCATTCGTTGAAGCAGTTGCGTCAAAACTTCCTTCATCAGACCTTGTTGAAGCAGGTATCGCTGCTCCAGCTCTTGATTTGACAACTGTTCTTGCTGCTGCAAAAGGTTCAAACCTTAAAGTTGCTGCTCAAAACTGCTACTTTGAAAATGCAGGTGCTTTCACTGGTGAAACAAGCCCACAAGTTTTGAAAGAAATCGGTACTGACTACGTTGTTATCGGTCACTCAGAACGCCGTGACTACTTCCATGAAACTGACGAAGATATCAACAAAAAAGCAAAAGCAATCTTTGCAAACGGTATGCTTCCAATCATCTGTTGTGGTGAGTCGCTTGAAACTTACGAAGCTGGTAAAGCTGCTGAGTTTGTAGGTGCTCAAGTATCTGCTGCATTGGCTGGATTGACTGCTGAACAAGTTGCTGCATCAGTTATCGCTTACGAGCCAATCTGGGCTATCGGTACTGGTAAATCAGCTTCACAAGACGATGCACAAAAAATGTGTAAAGTTGTTCGTGACGTTGTAGCTGCTGACTTTGGTCAAGAAGTTGCAGACAAAGTTCGTGTTCAATACGGTGGTTCTGTTAAACCTGAAAACGTTGCTTCATACATGGCTTGCCCAGACGTTGACGGTGCCCTTGTGGGTGGTGCGTCACTTGAAGCTGAAAGCTTCTTGGCATTGCTTGACTTTGTAAAATAATTAGTAAGTAGCAAAAGCTAGGTGGAACAGCATTCAGATGTCTGTTCCATTTTTTATAAGGGAGGAAAGATTGAAAACAAAGATTGGAAAAATTGGATTAGCAAGTGCCTTTTTGCTTGGATTGATCGTTAATCAGGTGGCTGCAAATGAAGCTGAAGCGAAAGCATCTTCGGAAGAAAGCAGTGTTCAAGCTTCTTCTAGTAAGGTAGAAGAAAAGAAATCAGAAACGACTACAAGTCAAAAAGAAGAAGAGAAAAAGGTTGAGACTTCTTCTAGTCAGCGTCCAGAGAAAAAGGAAGAAGTAAAAGAGACGCGAGCTAGTAGTCAAAAAGAAGAAAGTAAGCCAAATTCAACATCAGCACATTGGGAAGGTGACTTCTATGTAAAAGCAGATGGTTCAAAAGCTAAGAGTGAATGGATTTTCGATACTAGCTACAATAGTTGGTTCTATATAAAAGCAGATGGTCGTTATGCTCAAAAAGAATGGCATGGAAACTATTACCTCAAAGCGGGTGGTTACATGGCTAAAAATGAATGGGTTTACGATAACAATTATAAGAGCTGGTTCTACCTCAAGGCAGATGGTTCTTATGCAGAACAAGAATGGCAGAAAATCAATGGCAAATGGTACTATTTCAAGAAGTGGGGCTATATGGCTAAAAGTCAGTGGCAAGGAAATTATTTCTTGAATGGTCAAGGTGCCATGATGCAAAACGAATGGCTTTATGATAATCATTATAAGAGTTGGTTCTATCTTAAGGCAGATGGTTCTTATGCTAATGAACAGTGGCAAAAGATTGATGGAAAGTGGTATTATTTTAAGAAGTGGGGATACATGGCTCAAGATGAGTGGCATGGAAACTACTATCTTACTGAAAGTGGTGTCATGGCAACAGGTGAGTTAATCATGGACGATACTCGTTATACTTTTGCCGATTCAGGGGAACTGAAAGAAAAGAAAGCCTTGAATGTTGGTTGGGTTTATCGAAATGGACACCGTTATTTCTTTAACCATCGTGAAGAACAGGTTGGAACTGACCGTGCTAAGAAGGTTATTGATGTCAGTGAGCATAATGGCCGCATTAGTGATTGGAAAAAGGTTATCCAGGAAAATGGAGTTGATGGTGTTATTGTGCGCTTAGGATACAGCGGTGTAGAAGATAAGGAATTGGCACATAATATTCAAGAATTTAATCGACTAGGTATTCCTTATGGTGTTTATCTTTATACCTATGCAGAAAATGAAACAGATGCTGAGAATGATGCTAAGCAGACTATTGAACTCTTGAAGAAATACAAGATGAACTTATCTTATCCAATCTACTATGATGTTGAAAACTGGGAGTATGAAAATAAATCTAAGAAAGCTCCAGCAGATACAGACACTTGGGTTAAAATTATCAATAAGTATATGGAAACCATGAAGCATGCTGGTTACCAAAACGTGAAAGTTTATAGCTATCGTCAACTTTTGCAAACTCGTTTGAATCATCCAAATATTTTACAACATGTAAACTGGGTTGCAGCCTATACGGATGCGCTTGATTGGAATAATCCTCATTATTCAGGAGAAAAAGGATGGCAGTATACTTCATCTGACTCTCTTAAAGGGATTCGAGGACGTGTGGATGTTAGCGTCTGGTATTAAGATGTAAAACTGAGAAAAGAGTGTACATTTGTATGCTCTTTTCTTTATTTCATCGCTGTTAAGAGAGTTTGAAAGTGACTGGGTTTCATTCTAAAAAATTCTTAAATTATCAGTCTATTGCAACTTTTCTCATGTAAGTCATTTGGCTTGCTATTAGTTTTCCTTAGTAGTATACTAAGGTAGTAATCATTAAGAAGTGGTTACAAATAATAATGAATGAGGTAAAATAAAATGGTAGAATTGAAAAAAGAAGCAGTAAAAGACGTAACATCATTGACAAAATCAGCGCCAGTGGCATTGGCAAAAACAAAGGAAGTCTTGAATCAAGCTGTTGCTGATTTGTACGTAGCCCACGTTGCTTTGCACCAAGTACACTGGTACATGCGTGGTCGTGGTTTCCTTGTATGGCATCCAAAAATGGATGAGTATATGGAAGCTCTTGATGGTCAATTGGATGAAATCAGCGAACGCTTGATTACACTTGGTTGTAGCCCATTCTCTACATTGACAGAATTCCTTCAAAACAGTGAAATCGAAGAAGAAGCTGGTGAATACCGTAATGTTGAAGAAAGCTTGGAACGTGTCCTTGCTATCTACCGTTACTTGTCAGAACTCTTCCAAAAAGGTTTGGATGTCACTGATGAAGAAGGTGACGATGTGACAAACGGTATCTTTGCAGATGCTAAAACTGAAACTGATAAAACAATCTGGATGCTTGCGGCAGAACTTGGACAAGCACCTGGTTTGTAAGAAATAATAGCAACATATATAAATCTGTAAGAAATTTCTTACAGATTTTTTCTATCTTGTAAGCTATCCCAAACCAGTCTTTTTTTGAGTTTTTTGATAAAATAGTACTATCAGTGAAAAGGATGGAAGCATGACTAAGAAAATCGTAGCTATTTGGGCCCAGGATGAAGAGGGTGTGATTGGTAAGGACAATCGTCTGCCTTGGTATTTGCCAGCAGAATTGCAACACTTTAAAGAAACAACTCTGAATCATGCTATCTTGATGGGGCGTGTGACCTTTGATGGGTTGGGTCGTCGCTTGCTTCCAAAACGGGAGACCTTGATTTTGACACGTAACCCGGAAGAAAAGATAGATGGTGTTACTACTTTTTATGATGTCCAGTCTGTCTTGGACTGGTATCAGGCTCAAGACAAGAATCTCTATATTATCGGTGGGAAGCAAATTTTTCAGGCTTTTGAACCCTATCTTGATGAAGTGATTGTGACTCAAATTCATGCTCGGGTAGAAGGAGATACCTATTTCCCTGAGGAGTTTGACTTGTCTCTTTTTGAGACAGTTTCAAGCAAATCCTACACCAAAGATGAGAAGAATCCTTATGATTTTACCATCCAATATCGCAAGAGAAAGGAAGTCTAATGGAACGTAGTATATTTGGTTTTTTCACAGCCATGCTGTGTTTGGTCTGTTTGCTTGCTGGGGCACAGGCTTTTCGTAAAAAGCGTTATGGACTTTCTGTCCTGCTATGGTTAAATGCCTTTACCAATTTGGTCAATAGTATCCATGCTTTTTACATGACCTTATTTTAGATAGAATGACAGTATAGAATAGAACGGAAGGAAATCATGCCTACAAATAGGAATAATGATATGATGGTTTATTGCTCATTTTGTGGTAAAAGCCAAGAAGAAGTACAAAAAATAATCGCTGGGAACAACGCCTTTATCTGTAATGAATGTGTGGAGTTGGCCCAGGAAATCATTCGAGAGGAGTTGGCTGAGGAAGTCTTGGCAGACTTGTCTGAGGTACCAAAACCAATCGAACTCCTCCATATCTTGAACCATTATGTAATCGGTCAAGATCGTGCCAAACGTGCCTTGGCAGTGGCAGTATACAACCACTACAAACGTATCAATTTCCACGATACGCGTGAAGAGTCAGAAGATGTGGATTTGCAGAAGTCAAACATCTTAATGATTGGCCCAACTGGCTCTGGGAAAACTTTCTTGGCCCAGACCTTGGCTAAGAGCTTGAATGTGCCTTTTGCGATTGCAGATGCCACAGCTCTTACGGAGGCTGGTTATGTGGGTGAGGATGTGGAAAATATCCTCCTTAAACTCTTGCAGGCTGCTGACTTTAACATCGAACGTGCAGAACGTGGGATTATCTATGTGGATGAAATTGACAAGATTGCCAAGAAGAGTGAGAACGTGTCTATCACACGTGACGTTTCTGGTGAAGGGGTGCAACAAGCCCTTCTCAAGATTATCGAGGGGACTGTAGCCAGCGTACCGCCTCAAGGTGGACGCAAGCATCCACAACAAGAGATGATTCAGGTGGATACTAAAAATATCCTCTTCATCGTGGGTGGCGCCTTTGATGGTATCGAGGAAATTGTCAAACAACGTCTGGGTGAAAAAGTCATCGGATTTGGTCAAAATAACAAGGCAATTGACGAAAATAGCTCATACATGCAAGAAATCATCGCAGAAGATATTCAAAAATTTGGTATCATTCCTGAGTTGATTGGACGCTTGCCTGTCTTTGCAGCTCTTGAGCAATTGACGGTGGATGATTTGGTTCGCATCTTGAAAGAGCCAAGAAATGCTTTGGTGAAACAGTACCAAACCTTGCTATCTTATGATGATGTTGAGTTGGAATTTGACGACGAAGCTCTTCAAGAGATTGCCAATAAGGCCATTGAACGCAAAACTGGTGCGCGTGGTCTTCGCTCGATTATCGAAGAAACCATGCTAGATGTCATGTTTGAAGTACCGAGTCAGGAAAATGTGAAATTGGTCCGCATCACAAAAGAAGCTGTCGATGGAACGGATAAACCAATCCTAGAAACAGCCTAGAGGTGACTATGGAACTGAATACACACAATGCTGAAATCTTGCTCAGTGCAGCTAATAAATCCCACTATCCGCAGGATGAACTGCCAGAGATTGCCCTAGCAGGGCGTTCCAATGTTGGCAAGTCTAGCTTTATCAATACCATGCTGAACCGTAAGAATCTCGCCCGTACATCAGGTAAACCTGGGAAAACCCAGCTTCTCAACTTCTTTAACATTGATAACAAGATGCGCTTTGTAGATGTGCCTGGTTATGGCTATGCCCGTGTTTCTAAAAAGGAACGTGAAAAGTGGGGGCGCATGATTGAGGAGTACCTAACGACTCGAGAAAATCTCCGTGCGGTTGTCAGTCTAGTTGACCTTCGTCATGACCCGTCAGCAGATGATGTGCAGATGTACGAATTTCTCAAGTATTATGAGATTCCGGTCATCATTGTGGGGACTAAGGCGGACAAGATTCCTCGTGGTAAATGGAACAAACACGAATCAGCAATCAAAAAGAAATTAAACTTTGACCCAAGTGACGACTTTATTCTCTTTTCATCTGTCAGCAAGGCAGGGATGGATGAGGCTTGGGATGCAATCTTAGAAAAATTGTGAGGGAAAGAAATGGCAAAAACAATTCATACAGATAAAGCTCCAAAGGCTATCGGGCCTTATGTTCAAGGGAAAATCGTTGGCAATCTTTTGTTTGCTAGTGGTCAAGTGCCCCTATCTCCTGAAACTGGGGAAATCGTTGGAGAAACAATCCAAGAACAGACAGAACAGGTCTTGAAAAACATCGGTGCTATTTTGGCAGAAGCAGGAACAGATTTTGACCATGTTGTCAAAACTACTTGCTTCTTGAGCGATATGAACGACTTTGTTCCTTTTAACGAGGTTTACCAAACGGCCTTTAAAGAGGAATTTCCAGCTCGTTCAGCAGTAGAGGTAGCTCGTCTTCCTCGTGATGTAAAAGTCGAAATTGAAGTCATCGCAGAGATTGGATAAGCTAGTTGAAGTTTGGTGTTGCCAAACTTCTTTTGATAGTAAGGAGAAAAAGATGACAAAGAAACAACTTCACTTGGTGATTGTGACAGGAATGAGTGGTGCAGGGAAAACAGTTGCCATTCAGTCCTTCGAGGATCTAGGTTATTTTACCATTGATAACATGCCGCCAGCTCTCTTGCCTAAGTTTTTGCAGTTGGTGGAAACAAAGGAAGACGATCATAAGTTGGCCTTGGTAGTGGATATGCGTAGCCGTTCTTTCTTTTCAGAGATTCAAGCTGTTTTGGATGAGTTGGAAAATCAAGATGATTTGGATTTTAAAATCCTCTTTTTGGATGCAGCTGATAAAGAATTGGTCGCGCGTTACAAGGAAACCAGACGGAGTCACCCACTAGCTGCAGATGGTCGGATTTTGGATGGAATCAAGCTGGAACGTGAGCTCTTGGCGCCTTTGAAAAATATGAGCCAAAATGTGGTGGATACGACTGAACTCACTCCACGTGAGCTGCGCAAAACCCTTGCAGAGCAGTTTTCAGATCAAGAGCAAGCCCAGTCTTTCCGTATCGAAGTCATGTCTTTCGGCTTTAAATATGGAATCCCGATTGATGCAGATTTAGTCTTTGATGTTCGATTCTTGCCAAATCCCTACTATCTACCAGAACTGCGTAATCAAACGGGAGTGGATGAGCCAGTGTACGACTATGTCATGAACCATCCTGAGTCCGAAGACTTTTATCAACATTTATTGGCCTTGATTGAGCCGATTTTGCCAAGTTACCAAAAGGAAGGTAAGTCCGTTTTGACCATTGCCATGGGTTGTACGGGTGGTCAACACCGTAGTGTGGCCTTTGCTAAACGCTTGGCGCAGGACTTATCCAAGAATTGGCCTGTCAATGAAGGGCATCGCGACAAGGACCGAAGAAAGGAAACGGTAAACCGTTCATGAGAAAACCAAAGATAACGGTGATTGGTGGAGGGACTGGGATCCCCGTCATTCTTAAAAGTCTACGTGAAAAAGATGTGGAAATCGCTGCTATCGTAACGGTGGCGGATGATGGTGGTTCTTCAGGTGAACTCAGAAAAAATATGCAGCAGTTGACACCGCCAGGCGATCTCCGCAATGTCCTTGTGGCCATGTCAGATATGCCTAAGTTTTATGAAAAGGTCTTTCAGTATCGCTTCTCTGAAGATGCTGGAGCCTTTGCTGGCCATCCATTGGGCAATCTCATTATTGCAGGTCTGTCAGAAATGCAGGGGTCGACCTATAATGCCATGCAGTTGCTAAGCAAATTTTTCCACACAACTGGGAAGATTTATCCTTCCAGTGACCATCCCTTGACCCTTCATGCAGTCTTCCAGGACGGGACAGAGGTGGCTGGAGAGAGTCATATTGCAGACCATCCAGGCATGATTGATCATGTTTATGTGACCAATACCCTCAACGATGATACGCCTCTGGCTAGCCGTCGAGTAGTGCAGACCATTCTTGAAAGTGACATGATTGTCCTCGGACCTGGTTCCCTCTTTACCTCGATTTTGCCCAATATCGTGATTAAGGAAATCGGGCAGGCGCTTTTGGAAACCAAGGCAGAAATCGCCTATGTCTGCAATATCATGACCCAACGTGGGGAGACGGAACACTTTACAGATAGTGATCACGTAGAGGTCTTGCATCGTCACCTTGGTCGACCTTTTATCGATACTGTCTTGGTGAATATCGAAAAAGTGCCTCAGGAATACATGAATTCCAACCGTTTTGATGAATACTTGGTCCAGGTGGAACACGATTTTGCTGGTCTTTGTAAGCAAGTTCCGCGCGTGATTTCATCTAATTTCCTTCGTCTGGAAAATGGAGGTGCCTTCCACGATGGAGATTTGATTGTGGACGAGTTGATGCGGATTATACAGGTGAGAAAATGAGTTTCACAGTAGCAGTAAAAGAAGAAATCCTGGGTCAGCACCATCTGAGCAGGCATGAATTATCAGCCATTATCAAGATGTCTGGTAGTATCGGTCTCTCGACCTCGGGCCTAACCTTGTCCGTCGTGACAGAAAATGCCAAGCTGGCTAGGCACCTCTATGAGTCCTTTCTCCATTTCTATGAAATCAAATCGGAAATTCGCCACCACCAACGGAGCAATCTTCGCAAGAATCGAGTCTATACCGTTTTTACGGATGAAAAGGTGCAGGACTTGTTGAGTGATTTGCACTTGGCAGACTCCTTCTTTGGCCTGGAAACAGGTATTGATGAGGAGATTTTGTCAGATGAGGAAGCAGGTCGTGCTTATCTTTGTGGCGCTTTCTTGGCAAATGGCAGCATTCGTGACCCTGAATCGGGTAAGTACCAGTTGGAAATCAGTTCTGTTTATCTAGACCATGCGCAAGGGATTGCCTCCCTTCTTCAGCAATTTTTACTGGATGCCAAGGTGCTTGAGCGCAAGAAGGGGGCTGTGACCTACCTCCAGCGAGCCGAAGATATCATGGACTTCTTGATTGTCATTGGTGCTATGCGGGCGCGTGATGATTTTGAGCGAGTTAAGATTTTACGAGAAACCCGTAATGATCTCAATCGGGCAAATAATGCTGAGACAGCTAATATCGCTCGGACAGTTTCTGCCAGCATGAAGACTATCAACAATATCAGCAAAATCAAAGATATCATGGGCTTAGAAAATCTGCCAGTGGATTTGCAGGAGGTAGCGCAGTTGCGGATTCAGCACCCAGACTACTCTATCCAACAGTTGGCAGATAGACTCAGCACCCCTCTGACCAAAAGTGGTGTTAACCACAGACTCAGAAAAATTAACAAGATAGCCGATGAGTTATAAAGATATAAAACACCTCTTTCTTGACAATTAAATAGAGTATGTGAGATAATAAAGGGGAATTGAGAAGTTCTAGCATTTTAGTGCTAACAGAAATCCCCTCGGTACTGCAATACCGAGGGGATTTTTTCTGGGTTAGATAGCACTAACCAGGAAGGTTACTTGTCGAAGTGATCGTCTAACCAACGAGTCACCAGCCATGAGATGATACTCTCGATGACTGCGATAAGTACTATTTTGAGAAGTTCTAGCATCTGTAATACCTCCTTTTCCAAGGCGTATTGTTAGTGCCGTCCCTATTATATCACATGTTTTATCAGTTTGATAGGCATTTTTATTTTTGTTAAAGACGGGGAAAATATGAGCTAACAAGATAGCCGATGAACTATAAAACCACGAATCGCATTTGACTCGTGGTTATTTTTTATAAACTGGTTGAGTGTTTTGGTTGCACTTTTTGCTCAGGGTCGATGTAGTTGATGGCGTTGTTAACAGCGGTTGGTGCTTCTCCGAGGCCTGTCGCAATCAGATCAATTTTTCCGTCATAGTAGCAGCAGTCACCGATAGCATAGATACCTGCCTTGCTAGATTCTTGCTTGCTATTGACGATAATCTTGTGACGGTTGAGGTCCAGACCCCAGTTTTTAAGATTACCAACAGAAGATTTGAAACCATAGTTGACAAAGAGGTGTTCTAAGTCAATAGTTTCTGCTTCATCAGATTTGACTTTTGTGATTTCAAGTTTATTGAGCGTTTTTCCATCTCCAAGGAGTTGGCTAGGGACGAATGGTGTCTTGATGGTCACAGATGATTCCTGTAAGGCTTGGACACTGTGTTCCAGGGCGCGGAAATTATCTCTGCGGTGAACAAGGGTAGTTGGCGCAATTTTTTCAAAAGCCAAAGCCCAATCCACAGCCGAGTCTCCTCCACCAAGAATCGTCACTTTCTTCCCAGCATATTGCTGGATGTTGGAAACGTGGTAGTGGATATTTTCATAGTCTTCAACGCCTTCTAGTTCCAGAGGACGTGGTTTGAAGGCACCGCCCCCCATAGCGATGATAACAGTTTTAGACAGGTGACTTCCTTTAGAAGTTGTAATTACAAAGCCTTCTTCTTGTTTTTCAATCTCAAGAACCGTTTCATTGAGATGAATAGGGGTATCAAAGCCATTTAATTGCTCGATTAGACGGTTAGTCAACTCTTCTCCAGTCAGGTTTGGGAAACCCGGGACGTCTAAAATTTCCTTTTCAGGGTAGAGAATAGCAGGTTGTCCACCTAGTTGGGGAAGAGAGTCGATGATTTGAACCTTGGCTTGGCGTAGGTGGGCATAGAAGGCCGCAAAAAGACCGACAGGACCACCACCTACAATGGTAATATCATAGAGTTGAGACATGGTTTCTCCTTTGTTTTTTCTAGTCATACTCTTCGAAAATCAAATTCAAACCACGTCAGCGTCGCCTTACCGTACTCAAGTACAGCCTGCGGCTAGCTTCCTAGTTTGCTCTTTGATTTTCATTGAGTATCAGTTTATTTTATCATATTTTTCCTTAATTTAAAATGAAGTAGGATAGGGAAAAAAATGTCAGAAAAATGGTATAATAGAAAGGAACGTGTTTGGACAGAGAGGAGACAGCAGATGAACTTTCAACAATTATCCAATCTGCAATATTGGACTAGCTTGTTTTCTAGTCCTTGGAGTATTGCCATCAATGTGTTTGATATTTTGATTGTGGCCTATATTTTATATCGTTTTACAAAAGCGATAGCTGGCACCAAGATTATGATTTTGGTGCGTGGGGTCGTGATCTTTGTATTAGCCCAGGTTGTGGCCAATATCCTTGGTTTAACAACGATTTCTTGGTTGATTAATCAGATTATCACCTATGGGGTTATTGCTGCGGTTGTTATCTTCTCTCCAGAGATTCGGACTGGTTTGGAACGCTTGGGAAGGGCGACAGATTTCTTTTCTACTGCTCAAATTAGTGCAGAGGAGCAAATGATTCGTGCCTTTGTCAAGTCGGTTGAATATATGAGTCCCCGTAAGATTGGTGCTCTGGTTGCCATCCAACGAGTTCGGACCTTGCAAGAATACATTGCGACAGGGATTCCCTTGGATGCCAATATTTCAGCTGAACTCCTCATCAATATTTTTATTCCCAACACTCCCCTACACGATGGTGCAGTGATTATCAGAGAAAATCGAATAGCAGTAACCTCTGCTTATTTGCCCTTGACAGAAAGCACAGGGATTTCCAAGGAGTTTGGGACCAGACACCGGGCGGCTATCGGTTTGTCAGAAGTATCCGATGCCTTGACCTTCATCGTCTCAGAGGAAACAGGTGGCATTTCTATTACCTATAACGGTGTTTTCAAGCACGACTTGACGATTGAAGAATTTGAAGCAGAGCTACGAGCAATTCTTTTGCCAGCTGTTGAGGAAAAAGTCAGTTTCAAGGACCGTTTGCTAGGAGGTTGGAAATATGAGAAAAAATAGTCTATATATCATTTCATCTCTCTTTTTTGCTTGTGTTTTATTTATCTATGCAACGTCAACCAACTTTCAAAATAGCAATACCGCAAGGCAGGTCAAATCAGAAACCTACACCAATACGATAACGAACGTTCCTATCGATATTCACTATGATAATGACCAGTATTTCATTAGTGGATTTGCATCAGAAGTTTCAGTGATATTAACCGGAGCTAATCGTGTGACCTTGGCCAGCGAAATGCAGGAGAGCACTCGTAAGTTTAAGGTCACAGCGGATTTGACGGATGCCAGTGTTGGAACGATTGAAGTTCCCTTGAATATTGAAAATCTTCCAAGCGGATTGACCGCTGTGGCAACGCCTCAAAAGATTACAGTGAAAGTTGGGAAGAAGGTTAAGCGAGATGGGATGATTGTTGTGCCACAAGTTGACCAAAGCCAGATTGATTCCAAGCTACAAATTGATAGTGTAACCGTGTCAAACGAACGAGTTTCTGTCACAACTGACCAAGAAATATTAGCTAAAATCGATCGTATTATTGCGCTTTTACCAACCAGCGAACGCATAACCGGTAATTACAGTGGTTCAGTACCTTTGCAGGCAATCGATCGCAATGGTGTTGTCTTACCGGCAGTTATTACTCCGTTCGACACAACAATGAAGGTGACTACAAAACCAGTAGCACCAAGTTCAAGCACATCAAATTCAACTACAAGTAGTTCGTCGGAGACGTCTTCGTCAACGAAAGCAACTAGTTCAAAAACGAATTAAAAATAGAAAAAGGATTTTATAAAAATGGGTAAATATTTTGGGACTGATGGAGTCCGTGGAGAAGCAAACGTAGAACTAACGCCAGAGTTGGCCTTTAAACTGGGGCGTTTTGGTGGTTATGTTCTTAGCCAACATGAAACGGAAGCCCCAAAAGTCTTTGTAGGACGTGATACACGTATCTCAGGAGAAATGTTAGAATCTGCCTTGGTGGCAGGTCTTCTATCAGTAGGGATTCACGTCTACAAACTCGGTGTCCTTGCAACACCAGCAGTAGCTTATTTGGTTAAAACTGAGGGAGCCAGTGCAGGCGTCATGATTTCAGCGAGTCACAACCCAGCCCTTGATAATGGGATTAAGTTCTTTGGTGGGGATGGTTTCAAACTTGATGATGAAAAAGAAGCAGAAATCGAAGCTTTGCTGGATGCTGCTGAAGATACTCTTCCTCGCCCGAGTGCAGAGGGCTTGGGGACCTTAGTGGACTATCCAGAAGGTTTGCGTAAGTATGAAGGCTATCTTGTTTCAACTGGAACTCCTCTTGAGGGAATGAAAGTAGCCTTGGATACAGCCAACGGTGCAGCAGCTACAAGTGCCCGTCAGATTTTCGCTGATCTGGGCGCTCAGTTGACAGTTATCGGGGAAACACCAGATGGTCTTAACATCAACCTAAATGTTGGTTCAACTCATCCAGAAGCTCTTCAAGAACTAGTCAAAGAAAGCCAGTCAGATATCGGTTTGGCCTTTGACGGTGATAGTGACCGTTTGATTGCTGTTGATGAAAATGGCGACATCGTTGATGGTGATAAAATCATGTACATCATCGGGAAATACCTTTCTGAAAAAGGACAGTTAGCTCAAAACACCATCGTAACAACCGTCATGTCTAACCTTGGTTTCCATAAGGCTTTGGATAGTGCTGGCATTAACAAAGCAGTCACTGCAGTTGGAGATCGCTATGTTGTCGAAGAAATGAGAAAATCAGGCTACAACCTTGGTGGTGAACAGTCTGGTCACGTTATCTTGATGGATTACAATACAACAGGTGATGGTCAATTATCAGCTGTCCAATTGACCAAAATCATGAAAGAAATAGGTAAGAGCTTGTCTCAACTGGCAGCAGAAGTGACGATTTACCCACAAAAACTGGTCAATATCCGAGTGGAAAATGCCATGAAAGAAAAGGCTATGGAAGTGCCAGCTATTAAGGCTATTATCGAGAAGATGGAAGCTGAAATGGCAGGGAATGGTCGTATTCTTGTTCGCCCAAGTGGAACAGAGCCCCTTTTGCGTGTTATGGCAGAAGCGCCTACAACAGAAGAAGTAGACTACTATGTTGATACCATCGCAGACGTAGTTCGAGCTGAAATCGGGATTGACTAAATCCTAGAAAACTAGATGAAAATAAAAAATTATGGTACAATAGCTTATAATATTGTAGCCGAGGGAGAGAGACATGAATCTTAAACGTGAACAAGAATTTGTTAGTCAGTATCATTTTGATGCGCGTAATTTTGAATGGGAAAATGAAAATGGAGCTCCTGAAACCAAGGTAGATGTGAATTTCCAATTGCTCCAACATGACCAAGAAAATCAAGTGACTTCTTTAATTGTCGTCTTGAGTTTTATGATTGTATTTGATAAATTTGTCATCAGTGGAACCATTTCACAGGTGAACCATATCGATGGTCGTATTGTTAACGAGCCAAGTGAATTGAACCAAGAAGAAGTGGAAACCTTGGCTCGTCCATGTTTGAACATGCTCAACCGTTTGACTTATGAAGTAACTGAGATTGCATTAGACTTACCAGGAATCAATTTGGAGTTCTAATATGAAATTAGCTGTTATCACAGATTCCTCTGCCTATCTCAGTGCAGATACCTTGCAAAGAGAAGATTTATTTGTCTTGGATATTCCTGTTAATATTGATGGTGAGGAGTATGTCGAAGGTATCAATCTGACTGCTGAGGAGTTTTACCAAAAAATGGCTCAGGCTTCTGAATTGCCTAAGACCAGTCAACCAAGTATTGCCAAGTTAGATGAGATTCTAACTTCGCTCAAAGAACAAGGTTATACACATGCTTTGGGGCTTTTCCTATCTTCTGGAATTTCAGGTTTTTACCAAAATATCCAGTATATGATAGAAGAATATGAGGGTTTAACTATTGCTTTCCCAGACACTTTGATTACAAGTGCTCCTCTGGGTATCATGGTTGAAAGTGTCTTTAACTGGCGAGACCAGGGCGATGACTTTGCCATTATTCAGGATAAGCTAGCTATTCAAATTAGTCACACATCTGCTTTCATCATGGTCGATGATTTGGATCATTTGGTAAAAGGTGGACGCCTTTCAAATGGGGCTGCTATTTTGGGAAATCTGCTCAGTATTAAGCCAATCCTTTATTTCAATGACCAAGGTGTGATTGAAGTTTATGAAAAAGTTCGTACTGAGAAGAAAGCAACCAAGCGTTTAATTGAAATTATCAAGGAAGCAACGGCTTCAGGTCAATATCGGGTCATTGTCATTCATGGAAATGCTCCTGAAAAGGCTGAAGAATTGCGTCAGCACTTGCTTGAATTTGGAGTAGGTACAGATATTTCACTTGCTACATTTGGTAGTGTCATTGGGACACACCTAGGTGCAGGTAGTATTGCTCTAGGTTATATTCCAGTGATTTAGTTAGCACTTCTAGACTAGTTGAGAAGGCTTGTATCTTAGAAATTGAACACGGACTACCTGCCTCTTGAAAAAAGATGCCTGTCTTGCCTTTTGTGGAAAGTCAGCGCCATTCCCTATTTTTCATGGGCAGCTAAGGTCCTTTGTATCTTAGACAGGAGTAGAGATGAGTATTCGAGTAATTATTGCTGGTTTTAAGGGAAGGATGGGCCAGGCTGCTTGTCAGATGGTCTTGGCTGATCCAGACTTGGACTTGGTAGCAGTTTTGGATCCCTTTGAGTCTGAATCAGAATGGCAGGGTATTCCTGTTTTCAAGGATAAGGCTGATTTAGCAGGCTTTGAAGCGGATGTCTGGGTAGACTTTACTACTCCAACTGTTGCCTATGAAAATACACGCTTTGCTCTTGAAAATGGCTTTGCTCCAGTAGTTGGAACAACTGGTTTCACGAGTGAAGAAATTGCAGAGCTGAAAGCATTTTCTCGTGAACAAAATTTGGGTGGTTTAATCGCTCCAAATTTTGCCTTGGGTGCTGTTTTACTCATGCAATTTGCAAGGCAGGCTGCTAAATATTTCCCAAATGTGGAGATTATCGAGCTCCATCATGACAAGAAAAAGGATGCTCCGAGTGGAACAGCTATTAAAACAGCTGAGTTAATGGCAGAAGTTCGAGAGTCTACCCAGCAAGGTGCGCCTGATGAAGAAGAATTGATTGCAGGTGCTCGTGGTGCTGACTTTGATGGCATGCGGATCCACTCAGTACGTTTGCCAGGCTTAGTAGCCCATCAGGAAGTCATCTTTGGCAATCAGGGAGAAGGATTGACACTCCGTCATGACTCCTATGATCGCAGCTCCTTCATGACAGGGGTGAATTTGGGAATTAAAGAAGTTGTCAAGCGTCATGAGCTTGTCTATGGATTAGAACACTTATTATGAGATTAACGCAAATGCCTTCTGAATTTCAGAAGGCTTTACCAGTATTAGAAAAAATTAAAGAAGCAGGTTTTGAGGCCTATTTTGTTGGGGGCTCTGTTCGAGATGCCCTCCTCAATCGTCCCATTCATGATGTGGATATTGCGACGTCTTCTTATCCAGAAGAAACCAAGCAGATTTTTCCGCGAACAGCCGATATCGGAATCGAGCATGGAACCGTCTTAGTTTTAGATGGGGATGAGGAGTATGAGGTAACCACCTTTCGGACAGAGGATGTCTATGTGGACTATCGCAGACCCAGTGCGGTCTCCTTTGTGCGCTCGCTAGAAGAAGACCTCAAGCGCCGTGATTTTACAGTCAATGCCTTTGCTTTGGACGAGACAGGAGAAATCATTGACTTGTTCCATGGTTTAGAAGATTTGGAAAAGCAAGTCTTACGAGCAGTTGGAGTGGCTAGTGAGCGTTTCAACGAAGATGCTTTGCGGATTATGCGTGGTTTTCGTTTTCAGGCTAGTCTTGGCTTCGAACTTGAGTCAGAAACATTTAAAGCTATGAAAATTTTGACGCCACTTTTGGAGAAAATTTCTGTGGAGCGTACCTTCGTTGAGTTTGATAAACTCTTGCTGGCTCCATTTTGGAGAAGGGGTTTGGCTTCCATGATTGAGAGTCAAGCTTATGACTATCTCCCTGATATGGCATCTAGCCAGGACGAGCTTAATAGACTGTTTGATTTAGAGACTGATTTTACTTTTGAATCCTCTGAACAAGCCTGGGCAGCTCTACTGTGGGCTTTGGAGATTGAAAATGCGCAGCCATTTTTGAAGGCTTGGAAGACCTCACGTCAATTTGCCAAGCAAGTTCAGGATTTGCTGACTATTTTGGCCTTGCGTGAAAAGGGAGAATTGAGCAAGCGCGATTGTTATCGCTTTGACTTGGATTTACTTTTACAGTCTGAAAATCTTCGTCAGGCCCAAGGAAAAGAAGTCAACCCACAAGCCATCACTGAAACCTACCAGAGCTTGACCATTCATGATAAGAAAGAAATTCAGATTAACGGTGGCATTTTGATCAAGGAATATGGTTATCAGCCGGGCCCAGACTTGGGAGAGATTTTAACAGAGATTGAATATGCTATTGTCGATGGAGAATTGGAAAATGACCGTCAAGCCATCCATGCTTATCTGAGGGAGAAAAAATGAGTGATTTTATCGTTGAAAAACTAAGTAAGTCCGTCGGTGACAAGACCGTTTTTAAGGATATTTCCTTTATTATCCATGATCTAGACAGAATCGGTCTAATCGGTGTCAATGGAACGGGTAAAACCACCCTTTTGGATGTCCTTTCTGGCGTTTCTGGCTTTGATGGGGATGTCAGTCCCTTTTCAGCGAAAAATGATTACCAGATTGGTTACTTGACCCAAAATCCTGATTTTGATGATAGCAAGACGGTCTTAGATACGGTTTTATCTAGCGACCTCAAGGAAATCCAGCTCATTCGTGAGTATGAACTCCTCATGCTCAACTATAGTGAGGATAAGCAGGCACGTTTGGAACGGGTCATGGCAGAAATGGACTCTCTCCAAGCTTGGGAAATTGAGAGTCAGGTCAAGACGGTTCTTAGCAAGCTGGGGATTCAGGACTTATCTACTCCAGTTGGAGAATTGTCAGGCGGTCTAAGAAGACGGGTCCAGTTGGCGCAAGTTCTTCTTGGCAACCACGACCTCTTGCTGCTGGACGAGCCGACCAACCATCTAGATATTGCGACTATTGAGTGGCTGACCCTCTTTTTAAAAAATTCCAAGAAGACCGTCCTTTTTATCACCCACGATCGCTATTTCCTAGACGCTTTATCAACACGTATTTTCGAGTTGGATCGAGCTGGATTGACGGAATATCAGGGAAATTATCAGGACTATGTTCGCCTTAAGGCGGAACAGGACGAGCGCGATGCAGCTTTACTCCACAAAAAAGAGCAACTCTATAATCAAGAATTGGCTTGGATGCGTAGACAACCGCAGGCGCGTGCGACTAAACAACAGGCTCGTATCAATCGTTTCCATGACTTGAAGAAAGAAGTTTCAGGTGGTGCTGCTGAGACAGACTTAACCATGAACTTTGAAACCAGTCGGATTGGGAAGAAGGTCATTGAGTTTCAGAATGTCTCCTTTGCCTATGAAAACAAGCCTATTTTGCAAGATTTTAATCTCTTGGTGCAGGCCAAAGACCGTATCGGAATTGTTGGAGACAACGGTGTTGGAAAATCAACCCTACTCAACTTGATTGCAGGAAGTCTTGAGCCGACTGAAGGACAAGTTGTGATTGGGGAAACCGTTCGTATTGCCTATTTCTCTCAGCAAATTGAGGGATTGGATGAGAGCAAGCGAGTTATCAATTACCTGCAGGAAGTGGCAGAAGAAGTCAAGACCAGTGGCGGTTCTACGACTTCCATCGCTGAGTTGTTGGAGCAGTTCCTTTTCCCACGTTCGACTCATGGAACCTTGATTGAGAAATTGTCTGGGGGAGAGAAAAAACGACTTTATCTCCTCAAATTGCTCTTGGAAAAACCAAATGTTCTTCTCTTGGACGAACCGACAAATGACCTAGATATTGCAACCTTGACAGTCTTGGAGAATTTCTTGCAAGGCTTTGCAGGTCCTGTCTTGACAGTTAGTCACGACCGTTATTTCTTGGATAAGGTAGCGACCAAGATTCTCGCTTTTGAGGATGGTAAGATTCGTCCTTTCTTTGGTCATTACACCGACTACCTTGATGAAAAGGCCTTTGAAACAGATATGGCCAATCAAGTGCAAAAGGCTGAAAAGGAAAAAGTAGTCAAGGTTAGAGAAGACAAGAAACGCATGACCTATCAAGAAAAGCAGGAGTGGGCAAGTATCGAAGACGATATTGAAGCTTTGGAAAATCGTATCGCTGCTATTGAAGAGGAAATGCAGGCTAACGGCTCTGACTTTGGCAAACTAGCGACTCTTCAAAAAGAACTGGATGAGAAAAACGAAGCACTCCTTGAAAAATACGAACGCTATGAGTATCTCAGTGACTTTGATAGTTAAAAGAATAGAAAAATCCCGTCTCATGACAGGATTTCTCTATTCTTTTTTGGTCTCTTGATGAAAGACATTTTGCCAAGTTTCGTGGCGACGCCAGATACTGGTGTGGACAATTCCGTCCAATTCATAGCAGATGAGTTTGGTCTTTTGACTGATGGAAGTGATTTGGATGTCCTTGATAGCAGAATTTAAGTCTTTTTCCGCTTTATAGGCCTCTTTATCCATCTGCTCTCCATCTTGACGAATATAAACAAAATCGTCAGCCAAGAGTTCTTCCAGTTGATTTCCCTGATCAATCAATTGTTCACGCATAAGCAATTTTTTGTAGACATTGTCTAAAATCTCATCCTCAGGGATAGGTGCTGGCTCGATATGGACATCGGTATCAAAGACGCCAAAACGTTCTTCCAGCATAGACTCGACCTGATCCGCAATCTCGTGGCTTTCATAAACCGACAAGTCAGGATTCATTTCTAGCGTAATATCAAGGTAGATATTGCTACCGTAGGTACGACCTCTTTGCGACTTAACCTTGCTGATTTTGGGAATTTCCATGATAGCCTTTTGGTAGTCCTCGAGCAGACGGTCATCAAAGCCATCCGAAAGGCTAAAGGAAGACTCGATGAAGATATCATAGGCAGTTTTCAAGATAAAGAAAGTGATGATAATGGCAACCAGTTTATCCACAATGGGATAATTGAAACTGCTAGCCAGGATTGCAATGGTAGTACCAAGTGAGGTGACAGCATCAGAAAGATTGTCCTTGGCTGCTGCCTTTAGTGCCTTGGAGTTGGATTTCTTACTGAGGCGAGTATTGTAGAGATAAACTACAAACATAATCGCTGCAGAAATGATTCCTAGAGTTGCACCCAGAGGGTCAATGACTGTTTCTTCACGACTGAGAATCTTTTGAATGGTATCCCTTAGTACATCAAAGCCAACATAGAACATGATAATAGAAGTGACCAAGCTAGCCAAATCTTCAATCTTCCAGTGGCCAAAACGGTGGTCTCGGTCAGCAGGCTGGCGTGCCATCCGGATTCCAATCAAGAGGGCCACATTTCCAATGATGTCCGACACGTTGTTAAAACCATCGGCCACCAAACTGGATGAATGGAGGAGGTGCCCAGTTGCTAATTTGGCTGCAGACAAGATCAAATAGGTCGAAATACTGATAATGGCCCCACGCTCAGCTAATTTGAGATTTGAGATAGATTGCTTCATTCAACTTCCTTTCTAGTCACATAGCATTCTACCATTATACTGGTTTTCAAGGGAAAATTCAAATAAGGCAGTTTTTACTCTTTGAAAACTGTTCAAAATTTGGTATAATAGAACTACTCAAGGGAGTAGCTGGCAGAAACCTGCGATAGTGTCGTCATTCCGAATTTTATACTGAAAAGTATGCTTTCCGGCACTATCTTAAACAGCGAGACTTGTTATGACTAACAGGTCTCTTTTTGTTTGTCGTGAAAAGATACGATGAGGAAAAGAGAGTCTGTTTTGCACACAATGTCAAGGAGGAGACACATGTCAAAAGAACAAAAACGCCAAGCGTTTTACACTCAGAGTCCTGAAGAGGTCTTGAAGGCTGTGGATGCGACCGAGCAAGGTTTGTCATCAAGTGAGGCGGAAAAGCGCCTTGCCGAATTTGGCCACAATGAACTCGAAGAAGGAGAGAAACGATCAATACTGGTCAAATTCATCGAGCAATTTAAGGATTTGATGATTATCATCCTAGTTGCGGCAGCTATCTTGTCAGTCGTGACTTCTGGTGGGGAAGATATCGCAGATGCCATTATTATCCTAGCCGTGGTTATCATCAACGCTGCCTTTGGTGTTTACCAAGAAGGAAAAGCTGAAGAAGCTATCGAAGCCCTCAAATCTATGTCAAGTCCAGCTGCCCGCGTTCTTCGCGATGGTCATATGGCGGAGATTGACTCTAAAGAATTGGTACCAGGTGATATCGTCGCCCTCGAAGCAGGTGACGTAGTGCCAGCAGACCTACGTTTGCTAGAAGCCAATTCTCTTAAGATCGAAGAAGCAGCCTTGACAGGTGAGTCTGTTCCAGTTGAAAAAGACTTGACAGTCGAGCTTGCGACAGATGCTGGTATTGGTGACCGTGTCAATATGGCCTTCCAAAACTCAAATGTGACTTATGGTCGTGGTCTTGGTGTTGTTGTCAATACAGGTATGTACACGGAAGTTGGTCATATCGCTGGCATGCTCCAAGATGCAGATGAGACAGACACACCACTTAAACAAAACTTGAACAACCTTTCTAAGGTCTTGACTTATGCAATTTTGGTCATTGCCCTTGTTACTTTTGTAGTTGGTGTTTTCATTCAAGGGAAAAATCCACTCGGTGAGTTGATGACCTCTGTTGCCCTTGCCGTTGCAGCCATTCCAGAAGGTCTCCCAGCTATCGTAACTATCGTTCTTGCCCTCGGTACTCAAGTTTTGGCTAAAAGAAACTCTATCGTTCGTAAGTTGCCAGCTGTAGAAACTCTTGGTTCAACAGAAATCATCGCTTCTGACAAGACTGGTACGCTGACTATGAACAAGATGACCGTCGAAAAAGTCTTCTACGATGCGGTTCTACATGACTCAGCTGATGACATTGAACTAGGTCTTGAAATGCCCCTGCTTCGTTCAGTTGTCTTGGCCAATGATACGAAAATTGATGTGGAAGGAAACTTGATTGGTGATCCAACCGAAACAGCCTTTATCCAATATGCTTTGGACAAGGGCTACGATGTCAAAGGATTTTTAGAGAAATATCCTCGTGTGGCTGAGTTGCCATTTGATTCTGAACGTAAGCTCATGTCAACAGTTCATCCACTTGCAGATGGACGCTTCCTCGTAGCTGTTAAAGGTGCGCCAGACCAACTCTTGAAACGTTGTGTTCTTCGTGATAAGGCTGGGGATATTGCTCCGATTGATGAGAAGGTTGCAAATCTCATCCATACAAACAACTCTGAAATGGCTCACCAAGCCTTGCGTGTCCTTGCTGGTGCTTATAAGATTATTGACAGCATTCCAGAAAACCTTATTTCTGAAGAGCTTGAAAATGATTTAATCTTTACTGGTTTGATTGGGATGATTGACCCTGAACGTCCTGAGGCAGCTGAGGCTGTTCGTGTGGCTAAGGAAGCGGGAATTCGTCCAATCATGATCACAGGTGACCATCAAGACACTGCAGAAGCTATTGCTAAACGTTTGGGAATCATTGACGCAAATGATACAGAAGGACATGTTTTAACTGGTGCTGAGCTCAACGAACTATCTGATGAAGACTTTGAAAAAGTCGTTGGTCAATACTCTGTTTATGCCCGTGTGTCTCCAGAACACAAGGTTCGTATCGTCAAAGCTTGGCAAAAACAAGGTAAGGTCGTTGCCATGACAGGTGACGGTGTCAATGATGCTCCGGCTTTGAAAACAGCCGATATCGGTATCGGTATGGGAATCACTGGTACAGAGGTGTCTAAGGGGGCTTCTGACATGATTCTTGCAGATGATAACTTTGCAACTATTATCGTTGCAGTGGAAGAAGGACGTAAGGTCTTCTCAAATATTCAAAAGACTATTCAGTACCTACTTTCTGCCAATACTGCTGAAGTATTAACCATCTTCCTATCTACCTTGTTTGGTTGGGACGTCTTGCAGCCAGTTCATCTTTTGTGGATCAACTTGGTAACAGATACCTTCCCAGCTATCGCTCTTGGTGTTGAGCCAGCTGAGCCTGGTGTCATGAACCATAAACCACGTGGACGCAAGGCAAGCTTCTTCTCAGGTGGTGTTTTGAGTTCTATTATCTATCAAGGTGTACTCCAAGCAGCTATTGTTATGAGTGTTTATGGTCTTGCCCTTCTTTACCCAGTTCACGTGGGTGACAATCATGCCATTCACGCAGATGCCCTTACTATGGCCTTTGCAACACTTGGTTTGATTCAGCTCTTCCATGCCTACAATGTGAAATCTGTTTACCAATCCATCTTGACAGTTGGACCATTCAAGTCTAAGACCTTCAACTGGTCTATCTTGGTATCCTTCATCCTTCTCATGGCAACAATCGTCGTAGAACCACTTGAAGGAATTTTCCACGTAACCAAACTAGACTTGTCTCAATGGAGAATCGTCATGGCTGGAAGCTTCTCAATGATTATTATCGTCGAAATTGTCAAGTTTGTTCAACGTAAACTTGGCTTTGATAAGAATGCGATTTAAGGGAGGTTTCGGATGTCAGCTTATCAATTACCGACCGTATGGCAGGATGAAGCTAGTAATCAAGGAGCCTTTACAGGATTAAATAGACCAACAGCAGGTGCCCGTTTCGAACAAAACTTGCCAAAAGGAGAACAAGCTTTTCAACTGTATTCGCTGGGAACACCAAATGGTGTGAAAGTCACTATCTTATTGGAAGAATTACTAGAAGCTGGTTTTGAGCAAGCGGCTTACGACTTGTATAAGATTGCTATTATGGATGGGGATCAATTCGGTTCAGACTTTGTAAAGCTTAATCCAAATTCAAAGATTCCAGCCTTGTTGGACCAGTCAGGGACTGAAGAAGTGAGAGTCTTTGAGTCTGCTCATATTCTTCTATACCTTGCTGAGAAATTTGGAGCCTTTTTACCAAGTAATCCTGTGGAAAAGGTAGAAGTTTTAAATTGGCTATTCTGGCAAGCAGGTGCTGCACCTTTTCTAGGTGGGGGATTTGGCCACTTCTTTAATTATGCTCCTGAAAAATTGGAATATCCAATTAATCGTTTTACGATGGAAGTGAAACGTCAGTTGGATTTATTGGATAAGGAATTGGCTCAGAAACCGTATATTGCTGGAAATGACTATACGATTGCAGATATCGCTATCTGGTCTTGGTATGGACAGTTAGTTCAAGGAAAACTTTACCAAGGTTCTGCAAAATTTTTAGATGCCTCAAGTTATCAGAATCTAGTAAACTGGGCAGAAAAAATTGCCAACCGTCCAGCTGTTAAGCGTGGTATGGAAGTAACTTATAAAGAAATTAAATAGCAAAAAAAGTCATCTTCGGATGGCTTTTTGTTACAGTTGAGGGAAAGGGCTTGCAGTTATCGGCTTTTGTGCTATAATTGCTATAATATAGTAAAAAGTAAGTGGAGTGTGAGGAAGTGGAGAAGAAAATTGTAAAGGATATTTTGTTTTTATCTCAGGTGTCTCAGCCGGCAAGTCAGGAAGACCTTTATCTTGCTAGAGATTTGCAGGATACGCTTTTAGCAAATCGTGAGACTTGTGTCGGTCTGGCTGCCAATATGATTGGGGTGCAGAAGCGCGTGATTATCTTTAATCTTGGCTTGGTTCCTGTGGTCATGTTTAACCCAGTGCTCCTGTCCTCTGAAGGAGTTTATGAGACAGAGGAAGGTTGTTTGTCCTTGACAGGTGTGAGACCTACTAAGCGTTATGAAATCATAAGGGTTGCCTATTGTGACAGCAAGTGGCAGGAACAGACCATTACTTTGACAGGCTTCCCGGCTCAGATTTGCCAGCATGAACTGGATCACTTGGAAGGACGAATCATTTAGGAGGAAAGCAAATGAAACGAATAGTCTTTGAACTTATTTTTATCGCAACGACCTGGTATATCTTTTTACCGCCTCTTAACCTGACCAGCTGGGAATTTCTCTTTTTCCTCTGTGGGCATTTGCTGGTTGTAGCAATCTTATTTGGCTTTGGCAAGGGAATCAATCTGGTCAAAACAGTTCATGTGCGCCACGGCAAGGCGGAAGCTGCCTTAAATCTTGAGGGTTTCAAAATCAATCGGTTAGGGAAAATCCTTTTAGCTTCTATTGGAGGAATTCTTCTCTTAGCAGCCTTGGTTTCCTTGGTAACTTCTAGCATTTTTCAGGCTAAAAATTATGCCAATGTAGTCACGGTTACGGAAAAAGACTTTACTGATTTTCCTAAGACTGATACCAGTAAGGTTCCTATCTTAGATAGAAGTACCGCTGAAAAAATTGGGGACCGCTACTTGGGTTCCCTAACAGATAAGGTGTCGCAGTACGTAGCGGCAGATACCTATACCCAATTGACAATTGATGGGAAGCCTTATCGGGTTACACCACTAGAATATGCAGACCCTATCAAGTGGTTTAACAATCAGGCCAAGGGAATCGGCGAGTATATCAAGGTGGACATGGTAACTGGTAATGCGGACTTGGTGGACTTGAAAACACCAATCAAGTATTCGGACTCGGAGTATTTTAACCGCGATGTTAAGCGTCACCTGCGCTTGAAGTACCCAACCAAGATCTTCAAAACTCCATCCTTCGAGGTGGACGATGAGGGCAATCCTTTCTATGTAGCGACGGTTTACCAAAAGCAATTTGGCTTAGCGGTTCCTCGTCCTGTTTCAGTCATTATCTTGGACGCCACAAATGGAGAGACCAAGGAATACAGCTTATCAGATGTTCCAGAATGGGTGGATAGGGTCTATCCAGCTGAGGAGACCATTGAGCAAATCAACTACAACGGCAAGTACAAGGATGGTTTCTGGAATGCCATGATTTCCAAGAAAAACGTGACCCAGACTACCAAGGGCTATAATTACTTGTCTATCGGCAATGACATCTACCTCTACACAGGTGTGACATCGGCCAATGCAGATGAAAGTAATCTTGGTTTCATCCTAGAAAATATGCGAACAGGAGAAATCACTAAGTACAGCTTGGCTTCTGCGACCGAAGAATCAGCCCGTGAATCAGCTGAAGGTGCTGTTCAGGAGAAATCCTACAAGGCAACCTTCCCAATCCTCATCAACCTCAATGACAAGCCTCTCTACATCATGGGCTTGAAGGACAATGCAGGCTTGGTCAAAGAGTACGCTCTGGTAGACGCAGTCGAGTACCAAAACGTTATCGTAGCTACGACAGTGGAAGAACTGCTCAGCAAGTATGCCAATAAAAACGACCTTGAGATTGACAATGCAACAACTGAAAGTATCAAGGGTGTGGTAGCAGACCTTAAATCAGCTGTTATCAAGGGCGACACCGTCTACTTTTTTAAAGTTGATGGTAAGATATACAAGGTTAAGGCCTCAGTATCCGATGACCTTCCTTACCTTGAAAATGGGAAAACCTTCGAAGGTCAAGTAGGAAAAGACAACTATCTTAAGACCTTTAAAGTTCAGTAAAGACAGCTTTATTTAAGAAGTATATGTTATAATAAGGTAAATTAAGACTAATGGAGGACAACAAATGGGTTTTTATGTGATGGTTGCTTCAATGCTACTCGGACTGCTCGCTTTGAAGATAGGTTTTTCTCAGTTCAAGGAGAAAAAAGATACATTCTTATCTATCTTAACAAGTTTAGCTGGCCTAGCACTTGTTCTCGTAGCTGTCTGGTTAGGATGGCCAAAATAAACAGAGGAACCTCGGTCAAACCGAGGTTTTTCAGATGAATTTCTTGGTAGTGGTAAAAAAATATGCTACACTATTAATATGAAAATTTTAATCCCAACAGCAAAAGAAATGAACACAGATTTGCCTAGTATTGAGCCAACTTCCTTAAGACCAGAAAGTCAGGCCGTGCTGGATGCCTTGGCCCTCTATTCTGCTAGTCGATTAGAGAGTTTTTACAAGGTATCAGCTGAGAAGGCGGCGAAAGAATTTCAAAATATCCAAGCTTTAAAAACGCAAACTGCTCAATACTACCCAGCCTTGAATCTATTTGATGGGCTCATGTACCGCCATATCAAGCGAGATAAATTGACCGAGGTAGAACAAGCCTATCTTGAAAATCATGTCTTTATTATCTCGGCTTTGTACGGTATTGTTCCAGCCTTGTCACCTATGGCACCTCACCGTTTGGACTTTTTGATGAAATTAAAAGTCGCTGGTAAGACTTTAAAGAGTCATTGGAAGGTAGCCTATGATGAGGCTATGAATGGTGAAGACCTAATTTTCTCCCTCTTGTCGTCAGAGTTTGAAACTGTGTTTTCTAAGGAAATCAGAGAAAAAATGGTGACCTTCAAATTCATGGAGGACAAGGGTGGTCAGCTGAAGATTCATTCAACCATTTCTAAGAAAGCGCGTGGTGCCTTCCTGACAGCCCTGATAGAAAATCAAGTACAGACGGTGGAAGAAGCTCGTCGCTTAAGCTTTGCAGGATTTGTTTACAGAGAAGACCTGTCCCAACCACAGGAATTGGTTTTTGTAAAGGAAGTATAGAAGATAGAAGAAAAGAGTTGGGGACAAAAGTCTAACCTTAAATATAAAAAGCGAACAAGCTAGTCTTCTGAGTGGCAGAAAAGTAGTCTTGTTCGCTTTTATTATGTTGGTTACTTGATCGCATTGACCAAATCTTGAGCTTGTTTTTCAAGTGAATTTAGGACTGTTTCTTCGAGAACCAATGTTCCGTCTGCCCAAGCAGAGTCGTTGACACGTGCAGCAGTGAAATCACCAATGACTTGTGTACGGATAAATGGCAAGAGATCTTTGTAAATAGCGAAGAGTTGATCGTGACCTGCATTGGCTACAGATGATACGGTGATAAACTTATCTTGAAGGGCAGAAGCGCCACGTGTATCAGACAAGTCAAGGGCACGAGATAGCCAGTCAAGCAAGTTTTTTACTGTACCAGGGATAGAGAAGTTGTAGACTGGAGAGAAAATCCAGATGGCGTCCGCAGCCAGAACTGCTTCACGAGCAGCCGCTACAGCTGGATGAGTTGGAACTTCCAAATCTTGGCTGAAGAGAGGAAGGGCTGAATAATCAAGATAGCTAACTTCCGCTTTACTAGCAAGTGCTTTCTCAGCTTCGAGGGCCATTTGATGGTTGAAAGAACCTTGACGTAGTGATCCGACGATAAATAATACTTTTTTAGACATGATGTGTCTCCTTTTTCTTAAATTCTCGAGAACTTTCTCGTTGTTATAAAATATATTACAACAAAACAAAAGGACTTGCAAGAAATTTGCTCAAAGATAATTAAAACTATAAAAGTGTAGAAACTCTAATCACTTGCGACTGGAATGCATTTGATTTTCGAAGAGTATTCTAATATTCTCTTGTAATATGATGACATAAGTGCTAAAATAAACAAGAAAACTAGCAATAGAAACCGCAGAACAGCTATTTTCCGGTATCATTTCATAAATAATTAAAGGAATAATAATGGCATTGAAGAATGCTTCTAAAAGGGGTGGAGATCATGTAAGACACAGATTAACAAGTGACGGACAAAAGAAATAATAATACACTTGTTAAGGAGAAAAGATGTTAATAAGAAATTATCGGAAAAATATTGGCCTGATGGCCGGAGTTGAGTTTTTTGCATTTCTAGGGATTACCAGTTTTTGGATTCTCTTTCTCAGTCAAAACGGCATGTCTCTTTGGCAGATTGGACTTCTGGAAAGTATTTTTCATACGACCAGTCTTCTCTGTGAAATTCCATCTGGTATGTTAGCTGACCGCTATTCCTATAAGACCAACCTTTATTTAAGTCGTATAGCAGGGATTGTGTCTTCTATTCTTATGTTGGCTGGGCAGGGAAATTTTTGGATTTATGCACTAGCAATGGCGGTGAGTGCCTTGTCTTATAATTTTGATTCAGGAACAAGCGCAGCAATGGTCTATGACTCGGCTGTGGAGGCTGGACTGAAGGAGCGCTATCTATCCATTTCAAGTTTCATATCAGGAGTGTCAGAAGGAACCCAGTCTTTGGGGACAGTGCTAGCAGGATTTTTTGTTCATGGTCAATTGCACCTGACCTACTATATCATGATTGCCACTTCTATCATAGTTCTTTTCCTGATTTGGATGCTGAAAGAGCCCAGTGTCAAAGTAGAAAAAGCTGATAGTGTGACCATGAAACAGATTATTTGGACTGTTAAGGATGAGTTGAAGAGAAATCCCATGCTTTTAAACTGGATGATTTTATCTCAGATTGTCGGAACACTCATGTATATGTTTTATTTTTACTATCAAAATCAGTTGCCAGATTTAAGTAGTTGGCAAATTTCAGCAGTTATGCTACTTGGTAGTCTCTTGAATATCGTCGCAGTCTATCTAGCGAGTAGGATTGGAAAGAACTATGCTGCCTTGAAGATTTTCCCTATTCTCGTCCTGCTGGCTGGAGTTACCTACCTGCTGTCCTACTTTGGGACACCTCTAATCTATATTCTGATTTATTTGATTAGTAATGCTCTGCATGCTCTTTTTAAGCCGATTTTTGACAATGATTTGCAAGAGCGGCTCCCAAGTGAAGTAAGGGCAACCATGCTGAGTGTCTACTCTATGATGTTTAGCCTGAGTATGATTGTCTTCTTCCCACTGACAGGGTGGTTGATTGACCATTTAGGCTTTGTGCTAACATTTCTTTATCTAGGATTCTTTTTAGTCATGATTAGCCTTCTACTGTCTGTCTTTTTAGGAAAAATGGCTAAAAGAATGGATGATAAAGTGATTCCATAAATCAAAAAAATTACGAAAACTTGAGTGCCAAGCTCAGGTTTTTTTATACGGTGATTTCGCTTGTGTCTATGCTTTTCTCTCTCGATTTTAAACAAGAAAAATCGGTTTGCTTTGAAGGAAGAAATAGAATTGGTTGCTTGTACTCAATGAAAATCAAAGAGCAAACTAGGAAGCTAGCCGCAGGTTGTACTGGAGTACAGCAAGGCGAAGCTGACGTGGTTTGAATTTGATTTTCGAAGAGTATTCTTATATTCACTTGTAATAAAGCCAGATAGATGGTAAAATAGACGAGTGAAAAAAAGACAAAAAAAAGCAAAAAATAATCTACTGTGGCAGTATGGTCTAGGGATGACGATTTTGTTTGTGGTTATCAGTGCTTCCTTTCTGTATCTGGTGTTTTTGGGTATGAAACCCTACCAAACAGCTAAAAGTGAAGGAGAAAAATTAGCTCAGCAGTATGCAGGATTAGAGCAGGCTGATCAGGTTGATTTATACAATGGCTTGGAATCCTATTACAGCGTTCTTGGTCGTAATAAACAGCAAGAAGCACTTGCTGTCCTGATCGGAAAAGATGACCATAAGATTTACGTTTATCAGCTAAATCAAGGTGTTTCACAAGAAAAAGCAGAAGCTGTTTCTAAGGAAAAAGGAGCTGGCGAGATTGACAAGATTACCTTTGGTCGTTATCAAGACAAACCAATCTGGGAAGTCAAGTCAGGATCTGATTTTTATCTAGTAGATTTTGAAACAGGAGCATTGGTCAATAAGGAGGGCCTATGAAACTATCCAACCGTGTTTTAGAAATGGAAGAAAGTGTTACTTTAGCTAGTGATGCGAGAGCAAAAAAATTAAAAGCTCAAGGTAAGGATGTCCTTTTCTTGACCTTGGGACAACCAGATTTTCACACTCCTGAAAATATTCAGGATGCAGCAGTTAAAGCTATTCGAGAAGGACAGGCTTCCTTCTATACAGTAGCTTCAGGCCTACCAGAATTAAAAGCTGCGGTGAATACCTACTTCGAGCGCTACTATGGCTATTCTGTCGCAAGTAACGAGGTTACCTTTGCTACAGGTGCCAAGTTCTCCCTCTATACTTTCTTTATGGCTGTAATTAACCCTTTAGATGAGGTTATTATTCCAACTCCATACTGGGTTAGTTATGGAGACCAGGTCAAGATGGCAGAAGGGATTCCAGTCTTTGTTCAAGCTAAAGAAGACAATGATTTTAAAGTCACGGTGGATCAACTAGAACTAGTTAGGACAGATAAGACAAAGGTTTTGGTTCTCAATTCACCATCTAATCCGACTGGTATGGTTTATACTCGTGAAGAATTACTTGCTATCGGAAATTGGGCAGTTGAGCATGACATTCTGATCTTAGCAGATGATATATACGGTCGCCTTGTTTATAATGGAAATGAATTTGTTCCAATCTCAAGTCTATCAGAAGCAATTCGTAAGCAAACCATTGTTATCAACGGTGTATCTAAGGCCTATGCCATGACGGGTTGGCGAGTTGGTTATGCGGTAGGTGATCCGGAAATCATTGCAGCTATGAGTAAATTGACAGGACAAACAACTTCAAATTTGACATCTGTTTCTCAATATGCGGCTATCGAAGCCTTAACAGGACCACAGGATTCTGTTGATATCATGCGTAAAGCTTTTGAGGAGCGTCTCAATACCATTTATCCGCTATTATGTGAGGTCCCTGGTTTTGAAGTTGTTAAGCCACAAGGAGCCTTCTATCTCTTTCCAAATGTTAAAAAAGCCATGGAGATGAAAGGTTATACGGATGTGACTGACTTTACAACAGCTATTCTTGAGGAAGTTGGTTTGGCACTCATAACAGGAGCTGGCTTTGGAGCGCCAGAAAATGTGCGCCTCAGCTATGCGACAGATCTAGACACACTTAAAGAAGCAGTTAAACGCTTGAAAGCATTTATGGAAAAATAAAAAAGAAAAGGAAAAATAATGACAAAACGTGTAACGATTATTGATGTAAAAGACTATGTTGGTCAAGAAGTGACGATTGGAGCTTGGGTTGCCAACAAATCAGGAAAAGGGAAAATCGCCTTCTTGCAATTGCGTGATGGAACAGCCTTCTTTCAAGGTGTAGCCTTTAAACCAAACTTTGTCGAAAAATTTGGTGAAGAAGTAGGACTTGAGAAGTTTGATGTTATCAAACGTTTGAGCCAAGAAACGTCTGTCTATGTGACAGGTATTGTCAAAGAAGATGAACGTTCTAAGTTTGGCTATGAGTTGGACATTACAGACATCGAAGTGATTGGTGAATCTCAAGATTACCCAATCACACCAAAAGAACACGGAACAGACTTTTTGATGGATAACCGTCACTTGTGGCTACGCTCTCGTAAGCAAGTAGCGGTGATGCAAATCCGTAACGCTATCATTTATGCGACTTATGAGTTCTTTGATAAGAACGGCTTCATGAAGTTTGATAGCCCAATTTTGTCAGGAAATGCGGCAGAAGACTCAACTGAACTCTTTGAAACTGACTATTTCGGAACTCCAGCCTACTTGAGCCAATCAGGTCAGCTTTACCTAGAAGCAGGTGCGATGGCTCTTGGTCGTGTCTTTGACTTTGGTCCAGTATTCCGTGCTGAAAAATCAAAAACACGCCGTCACTTGACTGAGTTCTGGATGATGGATGCTGAGTACTCATACTTGACACACGATGAGTCACTTGACTTGCAAGAAGCTTATGTAAAAGCTCTTCTACAAGGTGTTCTTGATCGTGCGCCTCAAGCCTTGGAAACCTTGGAACGTGATACAGAGCTCTTAAAACGCTACATTGCAGAGCCCTTCAAACGTATCACTTACGATCAAGCCATCGACCTCTTGCAAGAGCATGAGAATGATGAAGATGCTGACTATGAGCATCTTGAGCATGGTGATGACTTTGGTTCACCACATGAAACTTGGATTTCAAACCACTTTGGTGTGCCAACATTTGTCATGAACTACCCAGCAGCCATCAAGGCCTTCTACATGAAACCAGTTCCTGGAAATCCAGAGCGCGTGCTTTGTGCAGACTTGCTTGCTCCAGAAGGTTATGGAGAAATCATCGGTGGTTCTATGCGTGAGGAAGACTACGATGCCCTTGTCGCTAAGATGGATGAACTTGGTATGGACCGTACAGAGTACGAATTCTATCTTGACCTTCGTAAATACGGTACAGTTCCACACGGTGGATTTGGTATCGGTATCGAACGTATGGTAACCTTCGCAGCAGGAACAAAACACATCCGTGAAGCCATTCCGTTCCCACGTATGTTGCACCGTATTAAACCGTAAAAATATAATAGTAAAATAGGATAGATAAAACTCCTTGGAATCATAAAAATGCATAGTATCAGGTATTAAAAATTTTGATATTATGTGTTTTTTTGATAAAAAATTATTATATTTTCCTCTCAATTGATTTTTTTAACCAGTCTCATTTACAATCCTATAATGTTAGATGTTTCAAACAAAGTATTTGAAATTTTATTTTTTAAATGTTATACTAATAATTAGTTACTTAGGCTCAAAATAGTGTCTAATCAACTCTCTCTACTAACGTATAGTAATTCAGTCTTTATTTGTATGTACAGACATGTGTATATGTATAGAATAAGTGTGACGTTTCGAAAATAGAGGTGACTGTCCGTTTCCTCTTTAGGTAATCCTTAGGATATATCTATCTAACGTTTGCACTTTTTATGTGACATCAGAAAGATCTACAATTTTAACTGAATGGCTATTAGTATGAGATAGAAAGATTGGCCAGGAGTTAGGTATATAGAAAAAAATAATTTTATAAAAGGAGGTTGTAACTCTAAATGAAGGGGAAACAACAAGATTTTAGAACGGAAAAGTATATTCGTTATGGTATTCGTAAGTATAGCTTTGGAGCGGCATCAGTAGCGATTGCTGCTGGTTTAATGTTCTTGGGAAATGGAGCAGTTGCAGCTACTGAACAAAATCCAGTTTCAGACTCTAAAGAAAATATTCAAAAAGTAGAAAATGCTTCTCCAGAATTAGGAGCAAGTACTATTCAGTTGACAGAAAAGACAGCTGAAACACCTAAGAAAGAAGAAGTTCAAGTAAATAAGTCACTTCTTGAAACGAGTATTTCAAATTTAGAGACTGCATTATCAAATGCTAAGTATGCGGATGCCTCAGTTGTAGCCAATGCTCGTGAAGCCTTAGCTACTGCGAAAGCTGTTTTGGCAAATGAAACTGCCAAGCAAGAAGAGATAAATATTCAAAAAGATATTCTTTCTTCATTGAAAACAGTTGTAACAGAATCAAACAAGCTAGGATTAGAAACAAAAGAGGCTGATAAAGATAAGGCGGCAAAAGAAGAAGCAGAAAAAAGCATCACACCAACAGAAAAATCTGTTTCTGCTGCAACAACTATCTTGACACAAGTTTCTTCAGAAGCTGATGTAACTAATACACTTGCTGCTACAGAACTTCGTAAGAAAGAAGTATCAGAAGAAAATAGAGTAGCAGTTGAAGCAGCGGTTGCTAAAAACCAAGCGGTACTTAACGAATCAAAAGTACTTTTAGCTGACAAGAGCATTACAAAGGAACAAGTAGATGCTCAATTAGAACGTTTAAATGAATCGATTCTTGCAGTCTACAGTGAACTGAAAAAAGCAGGAATTGGTCGTGACGGTAAATTTGAGGTAGTTTTAGCAGATTTAGCTGAAAAAGTTGACGAAGCGCCATTAACTGAAGCTCAACAAGCTGATCACTGGAAAAAATATGCTGATAAAAACACTGAACGCTTAAAACACCAAATTAAATGGTTTGATATCACAAGTAAAACAGCAGTCGTTGAAAATCTTGGTGACGGTGGAAAACTAAAAGTTGGAACCAAGTTCAAGCAAGAATTGACTCCTGGATATGTTGTGGAAATGGAAGTTACAGCCTTAAAACCATTTAACTCAACTGACGTTTATAAAGAACGTGGTGGAGCAGGATATGATGCGAATGCTAAAAACGTTTATTCAGATGGAACTGAAGCAGAAGTTAAAGTTGTTCGTCAAGGTGGATATTCTGTTGCGAAAACAAATGGAATTGATACAGGTGGTACGACAGTAATCCAATCTGTAAAAAATGGAGCAAACGTTGGGGTAGAATTCAAAGTTAAAGCAACTTTAAATGGTAAAGAAGTACCAGCGAACGTTGTATTTGCTACAGGGGAAGAAGCGGGTTCATCTGAGATTGAAATCTACAAAACCGATGGGGATGGATTCGAATTAGTTACTGAATTATCGAATACAAACTATCGAGTACCAACTGCTCGTTCTTATACTGCAGAAACTTATGATAACCGTTATAACTTAAGTCCAGTAGGAAATGGTCAAGGTCGTCAATTAGGACAATCTTACTCTATCGAAGGAAAAGGAAAAACAGCCTTTGAACCATTTATCGCTGATAAAGCAAAAGGTTTCCGTTCAACAGAAATTACTGAAGAAACAGTATCTACTGTAACAGATAAAGATGGAAAAGTGTATAGTGATGGTTTAGGAACACAAGTATTTGGACCAGCGGTTACTCACCGTGATTCTGGTATGTCTACACCAGTTGTGTTAACACGTAATGCTAAAAACCTAGGGGTTTATATCCTATCAAGTGGTCAACAAGGGGCTATGTTCGGATTCATGGTATTAGACGAAGGGGATGCTCCAGCCTCTTATGGTAAAGTAGGTCACGCTATCGCAAAAGGTGCTGGAATTACTCAACCATACTTAGGTGCAAAAGAGCCAGATGTTGATATCCGTACGGAGAAAATTACAGATGAAACAGCCTTCAAATATGATGATGTGAACGGTGAAGGCGGAGACGAAGGTGCTCGCCAATTAATGGGTGATAAAGTAGCTCAAGGCGACAACTACAAATTGAAAAAAGTTAACGCTGGAACTTACTCAATGACATTTGACGCTCACTTAGGTGGCGGTAAAAATGCATTCGTAAATGGATGGATTGACTTTAACGGAAATGGTAAATTCGATGAAAACGAAGGTGCTGGAGCTGTTGAAGTAACAAAAGATGGAGAAGTAACACTAACTTGGACAACTCCTGTTCAAAACGTAGATGTAACTGCGACTAAATTAGCAACTCGTTTACGTATCGCAAATGATAAAGCAGATGTTAAAGAAGCGACAGGAATTGCCTACTCTGGGGAAGTAGAAGACTTCCAAATCCAACAAACAATTCCACCACGTGGTACAAAAGAAGAAACGTACGATATTCAAGGTGCAACTCAAAATTCAACTATTAAATTCAACGCTTATGGAAATAAGGATTATAATTTCGAAGAAAAAGCAGCTATTGATGAAACAGTGAAACCACAAATCGTTAAACCTGATGGTTCAGTTGTGACGGATGCTGAATTAGTAGATGGTTACTATGTAGTACCAGGACAAGGTAAATATAAAGTTACAGCTAAAGGAAAAGACGTTAGCGTAGAATTCGTTCCAGAAGCTACATTCGTTGGAGATGCAGATGGTATTACAATCCGTCGTACAGATACGAACGGTGCTACAACTGGATGGGGTAAAATTGGTAAACCAATCGTCAACGGTGAAGGAAATAACGGAGACCAATTAACATTAATCAGTGAACAAGTAACACCAGAAGGCGCTTCAGAAAAAGGTTCAATGGATGGACGTTATATCCCTCACGTAATGAAACGTGAAATCGTAGATGGAAAAGAGAAATCTAACGATATTCAAGGAGCGAAACAAACAAGAACTCCTGAATTCAAAGATACTGCGAATAACAAGATTACTCCTTCAGAAGAATTCCCAGCTAAGTTAGTGGATCCTAAGACAGGAAATCCAACAGATGAAACTGAAATTCCAGCTACAAAAGATGGTAAAACAATCGGTACTTACACGATTACACCTACAACAGGAGAAGTAGTATTCACACCAAATAAAGACTTCACAGGCGATCCAGACCCAGTTAAAGTATCATTTACAGGTAAAGTTGGGGTAGACAAAGATGGAAACCCAGTAACTTCAACAGGTACAGTAACTTACCAACCAACAGTTAAACCAGTAACACCAACTGCAGAAGGTGGAGAAACGACTAAACCTCAAGGTGAAACTCAAGAACAAGAAATTACATTTACAGCAGGTAAAAACACTGTTACTTACTTAGATAAGAACGATAACCCAGTAGAAGTTGAAAAATCAGTTCCAATGAATCCTGATGCTTACACATTATTAGGTGAAGATGGACAACTAGCTACTGAAGTTCCAGCGAAAAAACCAGATGGAACAGTAATTGGGACATATACATTAACAGTAGTGGATGGAATACCAACAGCTGTATTTACACCAACAGATAAAACTTATGTTGGACCAGTTCTTCCAGTAACAATCCAAGGGGAAGATGAAAATGGTACAAAAGCAACTGCTAAGTACACACCACATATCACACCAGTAGAACCAACAGCACAAGAAGCAGAATCTACTGCAAAACAAGGGGATACTCAAAAAGGAAAACCTACATTCACACCAGGTTCAGAAAATTCAACAATGAAACCTGAAACATTAACGTTAGTGGATGACAGTGGAAACCCAGTTGAAACATTACCAGCAACAGATAAAAATGGTAATAAAGTAGGAGATTACACAGTAGATAAAACTACAGGAGAAGTAATCTTCACACCAACGAATAAAACATATGCAGGTCCAGTATTACCAGCCCGTGTTCGTATGCAAGACTCAAACGGAACACCAGCAGAAACAAACTATACTCCAAACATCGTTCCAGTAAGACCACAAGGGCAACCAGCTGAATCAAAAGCTCCTCAAGGACAAACTCAAGAAGGAACAGTATCATTCACTGGAGGAACAGTTACAGTAAATGGTAAAGAAGAAACTGTTGCGATTCAAGAAGGAACTGCAAGACTATTAGATCAAAATGGTAATCCATTAGAACCAACTGCGAAACAAGACGTAATGGGACCAGATGGTAATAAGATCGGGGAATACTCAATCGACCCAACTACGAATAAAGTAACGTACACACCAACTGATTTACAATACACTGGTAAAGTACCAGCAGCAGTTGTTCAAGCGTTAGACGTAAATGGAACACCTGCGGTTACAACTTATACACCAAGTATTATTCCAGAAACACCAACTGCAGAAGAAGCAACTTCTATCAAACCTCAAGGACAAGTTCAAAAGGGAACAGTAACATTCACAGCAGGGTCAGAAGTAACACCAATCGTTACAAGTAAAACGACATTATTAGACGAAAACAATCAACCAGCTGAAGAAGTTCCAGCTAAGAGTCCAGAAGGTAAAGTAATTGGTAAATATACATTAAATAAAGATACTGGTGAAGTAACCTTTACTCCAGATCCAACAGTACCGTATGCAGGCGATGTAGTTCCTGTATCAGTACGTGGAGAAGATACAAACGGTTCACAAGTTACAACAACTTACACACCATCGATTATTCCAGTTAACCCAAGTGCAAATCCTGCTAAATCAGAAGGACCACAAGGGGTAGAACAATCAGGAACTGTTGAATTTATTCCAGGTAACCCAAATAAAGAACCAGAATCACCAGCTCCAATCGTTAAATCTACCATTAAGTTACTAGATAAATCAGGAAATGAAGCTGAAACAGTAACGGTTACTAAAGACGGTAAAGAAATCGGAGTTTACTCATTAGTTAAAGATGAAAATGGAGTACCAACAGGTGAAGTGAAATTCACACCAACAGATAAAACGTATGTTGGAGAAGTTGAACCAGTAACAGTACAAGCAAAAGATACAAATAGTACTGTAGCGAAAACAACTTACACACCTAAATTTACTGGGGTAACACCAACAGGAACACCTGTAGAATCAACAGGAATCCAAGGTAAAACTCAAGAAGGTACACCAACATTCACAGCAGGTGACGTGAAAGTACCAATCAAGATTGATGAAACTCAACCAGCGACATTCTATAATCCTGTTACAAAAGAACCAATCGCAGAAACTGAAATTCCAGCTACTAAAGATGGAAAAGAAGTTGGTAAGTACAAAATTGATCCAAAAACTGGAACAGTAACATTCACACCAAATAAAGACTTCACAGGAACACCAGATCCAGTGACAGTACAAGCAAAAGATGCGAATGGAACACCAGCAACGGCTACTTATACACCAACAGTAACACCAGTAACCCCAACAGGAACACCTGTAGAATCAACAGGAATCCAAGGTAAAACTCAAGAAGGTACACCAACATTCACACCAGGAAACAGCGAAGTGCCAATCACAATTACAGATGAGCAACCAGCGACATTCTATAATCCTGTTACAAAAGAACCGATTACAGAAACTGAAATTCCAGCTACTAAAGATGGAAAAGAAGTTGGTAAGTACACAATTGATCCAAAATCAGGAAAAGTAACATTCACACCAAACAAGGACTTCACAGGAACACCAGATCCAGTGACAGTACAAGTAAAAGATGCGAATGGAACACCAACAACAGCGACTTACACACCAACAGTTACACCTGTAACACCAGAAGGAAAACCTGCAGAATCAACAGGAATCCAAGGTAAAACTCAAGAAGGTACACCAACATTCACAGCAGGAAACCCAGAAGTACCAATCACAATTACAGATGAGCAACCAGCACAATTCGTAGTAGATGGAAAACCTGTAACAGAAAAAGAAATTCCAGCGAAAGATAAAGATGGAAAAGAAGTTGGTAAGTACACAATTGATCCAAAATCAGGAAAAGTAACATTCAAACCAAATAAAGACTTCACAGGTACACCAGTGCCAGCGACAGTACAAGTAAAAGATGCGAATGCAACACCAACAACGGCTACTTACACACCAACAGTTACACCTGTAACACCAACAGCAGAAGGTGATAAATCAACAGGACTTCAAGGAAAAGTACAAACAGGAACACCTAAATTTACACCAGGTAACCCAGAAGTACCAATGGACAATGAAGTACCAGCAACATTCGAAGATGGAAGTACTGTTAAAACAGTAGAAGGTGTTGGTAAATTCGAAGTTGCCAAAGATGGAAAAGTAACATTCACACCAGAAAAATCATTTACAGGAGAAGCACCAGCGGTAACTGTAAAACGTGTAGATAAGAATGGAACACCAGCAACAGCAACTTACACACCAACAGTAACACCAGTAACTCCAACATCTGAAGGGAAAACATCTGAAGGAGCTAAAGGTGAAGTTCAAACAGGAAAACCAACATTCACACCAGGAAATCCAGAAGTACCAATGGATGATGAAGTACCAGCAACATTTGAAGATGGAAGCACTGTTAAAACAGTAGAAGGTGTTGGTAAATTCGAAGTTGCCAAAGATGGAACGGTAACATTTACACCAGAAAAATCATTTACAGGAAAAGCACCAGCTGTTACTGTAAAACGTGTAGATAAGAACGGAACACCAGCAACAGCAACTTACACACCAACAGTTCGTCCTGATACTAAGTTTGTAGTAGTAGGAAAAGATGGAAAAGAAACAGAACTTATCCCATCTAAAGATGGAGAACAACCATCTGAACCAGTTCCAGGCTACAAAGTTGTTAAGACTGAAACAGATGAAAAAGGTAATACGAAACACATCTATGAAAAAGTAACAACTTCATTCAAGGATAAAGAAGGAAACGAAATTCCAGGATATCCAACAGAAGAAGGTACAACACCTAAGAAAGATAATATTCCAGGATATCGCTTCGTAGAAACGAAAACACTTCCAAATGGGGATACAGAACATGTCTACGAGAAGGTGAAAACTTCATTCAAGGATAAAGAAGGAAACGAAATTCCAGGATATCCAACAGAAGATGGAGACCAACCGAAGAAAGATATCCCAGGATACAGATTCGTAGAGACTAAGAAACTTCCAAACGGAGATGTGGAACACGTATACGAAAAAGTGAAAACTTCATTCAAGGATAAAGAAGGAAAAGAAATTCCAAACTATCCAACAGAAGATGGAGATCAACCGAAGAAAGATATCCCAGGATACAGATTCGTAGAGACTAAGAAATTACCAAACGGTGATATCGAACATATCTATGAAAAAGTTGTAACACCAACGCCTACTCCAACACCACAAAAAGAGGAGAAAGTGACTACTTATGTAGACGAAAAAGGAAATCCAATTCGCCCAACGAAAAATGGAGAGCATCCAAGTGAAAATATTCCAGAATTTGAACTTGTGAGAACAGAAAAAGATGCGAAAGGTAATGTACGTCATGTCTACCGTAAAGTGACAACACCAGAAACATCAATTATCACAACATTTGTGGACGAAAATGGTAACCCAATTCTTCCAAATGAAAATGGTGAAGTTCCAGCTAAAGATATCCCAGGATATGAATTAGTAAGAACAGAAAAAGATGCAAACGGAAATGTTCGTCATGTTTATCGTAAGGTTCAAGAAACAACACAAGAGCAACCAGCGCAACAAACAGCAGTGAAAGAAGCTGAAGGTAAACGCGAATTGCCAAATACTGGTACCGAAGCTAACGCTAGCCTCGCAGCGCTTGGACTCCTTGGAGCCCTAAGTGGATTTGGACTTCTTACTCGCAAGAAGAAAGAAGACTAAAAACGCATAGTTTTTAAGAAGATGATTCGTCATCTTCTTTTTTTATTTTAGTCTTTTTACTTGCGTAAAAAATTGTTTTCTAGTATAATAGTTTATTGTGAGCGAACCTCACTTACCCCTTGCAAAGTCTGGGGGTCATTAGACCAAAAGGAGGAACATATCAATGGCTAAATACGAAATTCTTTATATCATTCGTCCAAACATTGAAGAAGAAGCTAAAAACGCTTTGGTAGCACGTTTTGACTCTATTTTGACTGACAACGGTGCAACTGTTGTTGAATCAAAAACTTGGGAAAAACGTCGTCTTGCATACGAAATCAAAGATTTCCGTGAAGGACTTTACCACATCGTTAACGTTGAAGCAAACGACGATGCAGCTCTTAAAGAGTTTGACCGTCTTTCAAAAATCAACGCTGACATTCTTCGTCACATGATCGTCAAAACTGACGCGTAAGAAGGTAAACTATGATTAACAATGTTGTACTTGTAGGGCGTATGACACGTGACGCTGAGTTGCGTTATACCCCATCAAATGTAGCAGTTGCGACTTTTACTCTTGCAGTAAACCGTACATTTAAGAGTCAAAATGGCGAACGTGAGGCTGATTTTATCAATGTCGTTATGTGGCGCCAACAGGCTGAAAACCTTGCTAACTGGGCTAAAAAAGGCTCACTTATCGGGGTGACAGGTCGTATCCAGACTCGTAGTTACGATAACCAGCAAGGACAACGTGTCTACGTGACAGAGGTCGTGGCTGAGAATTTCCAAATGTTGGAAAGCCGTAGTGTGCGTGAAGGTCACACAGGTGGAGCTTACTCTGCCCCAACTGCAAACTATTCAGCACCTACAAATTCAGTACCAGACTTTTCACGTGATGAAAATCCATTTGGAGCAACAAATCCATTGGATATTTCAGATGATGATTTACCATTCTAATGGACAACTAAAATTATAAAGGAGAAAAAACATGGCTCAACAACGTCGTGGCGGATTCAAACGCCGTAAAAAAGTTGATTACATCGCAGCAAACAAAATTGAATATGTTGATTACAAAGATACTGAGCTTCTTAGCCGTTTCGTTTCAGAACGTGGGAAAATCCTTCCTCGTCGTGTAACAGGAACTTCAGCTAAAAACCAACGTAAAGTAACAACAGCTATCAAACGCGCTCGCGTAATGGCTTTGATGCCTTTCGTAAACGAAGATTAAAAAAGAGGTCCGGGTGGACCTCTTTTTCATGAGCTTGAAAACAAGAAAGCGAATTAAGACCCCAACGGGTCTTTTTTCACGAGATAGTTTTTTTCTGACCTTGGCGTGCTATAATGGTATAGAAAGAGTAAAGGTGGGTAAGTCAAAGATGAATTGTACGATTAGAAATATGATTAAGTCTGATATTGAATCCTTATCTCATGGATTTATGAATCAAGGTTGGCCTGGTAGAGAAGAAATCTTAGCTAGCTATTTTTGGGAGCAAGCAAGTGGCGACAGAGAAGTCTTGGTAGCGACTATGAATGGAGTAGTGGCAGGTTATATTACCATTTTGCCCTCTGCTAAACATGGTCCTTTTGCAGAAGTCTATCCAGAATTATCAGATTTTAATGTGTTTGAGCCTTTTCGAAATCAAGGGATTGGGAATCAACTGCTAGAAGAAGCAGAAAAACGAGTCAAGTTTGTTTCGAGTAAGGTCACTCTTGGTGTAGGTTTGCACTTGGGGTATGGTCCTGCCCAGAGATTGTATATTAAACGAGGCTATATTCCAGATGGTACAGGTGTCTGGTATCGAAATCAACCCTTGGAAATGAATGCAACTAGCCAAAATAATGATGATTTGGTTTTGTATTTAGTAAAGGAATTCGGATAAGAGACAAGGATTTTATTGGGGATGTGGGATTTCTCTACTTTATGGTATAATGGAAAGAGTTAGATTGAAAGAGGTAGTGAGATGGATGCCAAATTAAGATACAAGGCAAAGAAGATCAAGATTGTCTTTTTTGATATTGATGATACATTGCGAAATTCAAAGACAGGTTTTATTCCAGCTTCAATCCCAACTGTTTTTAAGCAATTACGTGAGAAAGGAATTTTGACAGGTATTGCTTCTGGACGAGGGATTTTTGGTGTCGTTCCGGAGATTCGTGAGCTCAAGCCTGACTTTTTTGTAACTTTGAATGGGGCTTATATCGAAGATAAAAAAGGTCAGGTCATTTATCAACATCAGATCGATAAGTCAGATGTTGAGGAGTATATCTCTTGGGCTAAGCAAGAAGTAATTGAGTATGGCTTGGTTGGGAGTCATGACGCCAAATTGTCGATTCGCACCGATATGATTAGTGAAGCTATTAATCCAATTTATCCTGATTTAGATGTGGATCCAGATTTTCATGAGAAAGAAGACATCTATCAGATGTGGACTTTTGAAGATAAAGGAGATGACTTGCACTTGCCTGACAGTCTCTCAGACAAACTTCGCATGGTTCGTTGGCATCAACATTCGTCTGATATTGTGCCGATTTCAGGCTCCAAAGCGACAGGTGTGGAAAAGGTTGTGGAACACCTTGACTTGAAACCAGAGAACGTCATGGTTTTTGGAGATGGCCTCAACGACTTGGAACTCTTTGATTACGCTGGTATCAGCGTTGCAATGGGAATTTCTCATGATAACATCAAAGAAAAAGCAGATTATATTACAAAAACATTGGAAGAAGATGGCATTTTTGATGCCTTAGAAGGATTTGGTATGGTAGAAAAAGAATTGCATTTCCCACAGGTAGACATTGAAACAGTAGAAGGTCCTATCGCGACTATTAAGACCAATCACGGAGACTTGCGTATCAAGCTTTTCCCTGAACATGCTCCTAAAACAGTGGCTAACTTTGTAGCTCTTTCAAAAGATGGTTACTATGATGGTGTCATTTTCCATCGTATTATCAAGGACTTTATGATTCAAGGTGGAGACCCAACTGGAACTGGTATGGGTGGCGAATCAATCTACGGCGAATCATTTGAGGATGAATTCTCAGAAGAACTTTACAATATCCGTGGTGCTCTTTCCATGGCCAATGCTGGTCCAAATACCAACGGCAGCCAGTTCTTTATCGTGCAAAACCAACACCTGCCTTATTCTAAGAAAGAAATCGCTCGTGGTGGTTGGCCAGAACCGATTGCGGAAATCTATGCAGAGCAAGGAGGAACTCCTCATCTAGACCGTCGTCACACTGTTTTTGGTCAGTTAGCTGATGAAGCTTCTTACTCTGTCTTAGATACCATTGCTGCTGTTGAGACAGGGGCTATGGACAAGCCAGTTGAAGATGTTGTGATTGAAACAATTGAAATCGAGGACTAAGATGAAAATCGGTGATAAGCTAAAGGGGCGTATTACAGGGATTCAGCCCTACGGAGCCTTTGTTGAGCTAGAGACGGGTGATACGGGGCTGATTCACATTTCAGAGATTCGAACAGGCTTTATTGAAAATATTCATGAAGCCTTGAAAGTCGATGAAGAGGTTCTGGTTCAGGTAGTGGATTTAGATGAATTTACAGGGAAAGCTAGTCTTTCTATCCGCACTTTGGAGGAAGAAAAGCACCAGTTTCCGAGACGGCGACGTTTTTCAAGCGACCGTTTTAACTACGGCTTTGCTCCTCTTAAACGAATGATGCCAATTTGGACCAAGGAAGCCCTTCAACATTTGAAGAATCAGAAGCACTAGTTAGAAATCTCTATCTTTTGTAATGTTAATATAAATTTGCTATAATAAGACCATGGAAGAAGAACAATTATTAAAATCAGGAGAGCGTATTAACCAGCTCTTTTCGACAGATATTAAAATCATTCAAAATAGAGAGGTTTTTAGCTATTCGGTGGATAGTGTTCTCTTGTCACGCTTTCCACGTTTCCCTAAGAAGGGATTGATTGTGGATTTCTGTGCTGGGAATGGAGCAGTAGGGCTTTTTGCCAGCACTCGTACCCAGGCACAGATTTTGGCTGTTGAGATTCAGGAGCGTTTGGCGGATATGGCTGAACGCTCTGTCCGTTTGAATTCTTTGGAAGAGCAGATGGAAGTCATCTGTGATGATTTGAAAAATATGCCTTCTCGTATACAGGGAAGTAAGGTGGATATGATTTTGTGTAATCCGCCCTATTTCAAGGTGGACCCTCATTCTAATCTGAACGAGAGTGAACATTATCTCTTGGCGCGCCATGAAATCACGACCAATTTGCAGGAAATCTGTCGTAGTGCTCAGAGCATTCTCAAGTCTAATGGGCGTTTGGCCATGGTTCATCGTCCTGATCGACTTTTAGATATCTTGGACAGCTTGCAACGACATAATTTAGCACCTAAGCGTCTGCAATTTGTCTATCCAAAAAAGGAAAAGGAAGCTAATATGCTCTTGATTGAGGCCATCAAGGATGGTTCAACAAGTGGCTTTAAGGTCTTACCACCTCTCATTGTTCACAATGATGATGGCTCTTATACGCCTGAATTCGAAGAGATTTATTATGGATCATAAGGCTTATATGTACGTGCTGGAGTGTCGTGATGGATCTTACTATACAGGCTATACGACTGATGTGAGAAGACGTCTCGCTGTCCACAATAGTGGGAAGGGAGCCAAATATACGCGAGCACGCTTGCCAGTCAAACTTATCTATGCTCAAGGTTTTGCCAGTAAGGAAGAAGCCATGTCGGCAGAAGCCCTTCTCAAGCGTAAGAAGAGGTCACAGAAGGAAAGATTTTTATCTGAAAATCAAGATAGAAATTTACTCAGTTATTTTGAAGAGTAGCGGGGAGTCCTTTGACTCCTCTTACTTTTGTCAAAAAGCGAAAAAAATGCTACAATAAAGAGAATAAACAAAATGAGGTATTATCATGTCTAAGATTCTAGTATTTGGTCACCAAAATCCAGACTCAGATGCCATCGGGTCATCTGTAGCCTTTGCCTACCTTGCAAAGGAAGCTTACGGTTTGGATACGGAAGCTGTTGCCCTTGGAACTCCAAATGAAGAAACAGCCTTTGTCTTGAACTATTTTGGTGTAGAAGCACCGCGTGTTATCACTTCTGCTAAAGCAGAAGGCGCAGAGCAAGTTATCTTAACTGACCACAATGAATTTCAACAATCTGTATCAGATATCGCTGAAGTAGAAGTTTATGGTGTTGTGGACCACCACCGTGTGGCTAATTTTGAAACTGCAAGCCCACTTTATATGCGTTTGGAGCCAGTTGGATCAGCATCTTCAATCGTTTACCGTATGTTCAAAGAACATGGTGTAGCTGTGTCTAAAGAGATTGCTGGTTTGATGCTTTCAGGTTTGATTTCAGATACCCTTCTTTTGAAATCGCCAACAACACACCCAACAGATAAAGTTATTGCTTCTGAATTAGCTGAATTGGCTGGTGTCAACTTGGAAGAGTATGGTTTGGCTATGTTGAAAGCTGGTACAAACTTGGCTAGCAAATCTGCTGAAGAATTGATTGACATCGATGCTAAGACTTTTGAATTGAACGGAAACAATGTTCGTGTTGCCCAAGTAAACACAGTTGACATCGCTGAAGTTTTGGAACGTCAAGCAGAAATTGAAGCTGCAATGCAAGCTGCTAACGCAGCAAATGGTTATTCTGACTTTGTCTTGATGATTACAGATATCGTCAACTCAAACTCAGAAATCCTAGCACTTGGTGCTAACATGGACAAGGTTGAAGCAGCCTTCAACTTCAAACTTGAAAACAATCATGCTTTCCTTGCTGGTGCTGTTTCACGTAAGAAACAAGTGGTACCTCAATTGACTGAAAGCTTTAATGCTTAAGATTTTGAGTGTCAATTCAAATTAGGAAATTCTAGTTTGAATTATATCGAAAGGAGTTTCGGCTCCTTTTTTTCTAGGAGTGAAGCATGTTAGAAAATGGAGATTTGATTTTTGTGAGGGATGATTCTGACATGGGACAGGCCATCCAGATTTCCACAGGCCACTATAACCATGTTGCTATTTATTTGGATGGGATGATTTACCACGCTAGTGGAAAGGCTGGTGTAGTCTGTCAGGGACCGGCAGACTTCTTTGAGTCCAATCATTTGTACGACCTCTATGTCTTCCCAGAAATGGATATCCAATCTGTGAAGGAAAGAGCTTGTAGACATCTGGGAGCTTCTTATAATGCTTCTTTCTATCCAGATGGAACTGGTTTCTACTGTTCTCAGTATATGGCAGAAATTCTCCCCATTTTTGAAACTATTCCTATGAAATTTGGGGATGGGGAGCAGGAGATTAGTGATTTTTGGAGAGAGTATTACAGAGAACTAGGTCTGCCTGTTCCTTTGAACCAAGCTGGGACCAATCCTAGTCAGTTGGCAGCATCGCCTCTGTTAGAATGTAAAGAAAGGAATCTTCATGATTCAGATTTTTAATCCATCTAGTTTGACGAGACAGCCATTTTTTGAAGAATTGATCTGCTATCTGGACCAGCATGAGGATGTGATTTTACGGGAAATCAAGACCCAATTTCCAGATGTAGCAGTTGATAAACTCATGGAAGAGTATATAAAGGCTGGCTTGATTCTACGGGAAAATAAGCGCTATTATCTCAATCTTCCTTTGCTTGAGTCGCTCGATAGTCTCGAACTGGATCAAGAGATTTTTGTCAGCGAAGCTAGTCCGGTCTATCAAGCCTTATTGGAGCAGACTTTTGAGACGGAATTACGAAATCAAACCAATGCAGCTATTTTAGTTGAAAAGACGGACTTTGCACGAACAAAAATGACCCTGTCCAATTATTTCTATAAGGTAAAACATCAGTATCCTTTGACAGAAAAACAACAGGAACTTTATGACATTTTAGGAGATGTCAATCCTGAGTATGCACTCAAATATATGACGACTTTTTTGTTGAAATTTCTCAAAAAAGACCAGCTTATGCAGAAACGTCGTGATATCTTTGTGGATAGTTTAGTTGTCCTAGGCTATATTGTCCAAAATGAAGACGGAAAGTATGAACTGACCGTCGATTTTGATAAGGAAAGATTAACTTTCTACTTGGCCTGATTTCTTATCTCTGAGCACATTGTTTGACTTTACTTAGTATTTGGTATAAACTATATGTAACCGGTAACACATATCGGAATAAAATTAAAGGAGACAATCATATGTCACTTGAAAACAAATTGGAACAAGCAACAGGCGCTATCAAAGAAGGATTTGGTAAAGTTACTGGGGATAGCAAGACTGAAGCAGAAGGCGCTGTAGAAAAGACAGTTGCTAAGGCAAAAGAAGTAGTTGAAGATGCTAAAGGTGCTGTAGAAGGTGCCGTTGAAGGTTTGAAAAACGCTTTTAAATAAAAATAGAAAAAATCAAGGGTTTCGTTTCCCTTGATTTTTTTACTATCTTATAAATAATTTTCTGCGACGGCTGCATCTCCTGGATAGGCTTCTTTCTTGCCCTGAACGATTTGGTAGCAATCGGCTCCCTTACCAGCGATAATGACAGCATCTAATGCTTGATTTGTGATAGCCATGGCTGCCTTGATAGCTTCTTGGCGATCCGCAATTTTTTCAACAGGATGATTGATGTAGCTACTAATTTCATCTGCAATGGCCATTGGGTCTTCATAGTTGGGGTCATCAGCAGTCAGAAAGACTTGAATCTCAGGGTGTTGATTGAGGAGGAGGCCAAAGTCCTTACGACGGCTTTCTCCCTTGTTTCCTGTCGAACCTAACACCAGAGCAATCTTTCCTGTTTGATGAGTCTCTACAACCTTGATTAGTTTTTTGAGACTGTCACCATTGTGGGCATAGTCGATGAAAACCTTGGCTCCATTTTTCTGGGTGAGGACTTCCATACGACCAGGAACTCGGGTTGCAGCGATTCCTTTTTTGATGTCCTCAAGACTTGCTCCGAGACGAAGACAAGCAAGTCCAGCAGCAACGGCATTTTCTTGGTTAAAGTGGCCAATGAGTTGAATATCATAATCTCCAGCGAGTTTACCCGTAGCTGAAAAGCTAAAGGCTTTGGAATTCTCGATTTGGTTGCTCGACTGACTACCGTAGAAATCATGGTCTTGATCTGCCACTTGTTCTTTCAAGACAGAAAAGTGGTCCATGTCACTGTTAATGATGACTGCTAGGCTATTTTCCATTAAGAGACGTTTGTGGTAGAAGTAGTCTTCAAAGCTAGGGTGTTCAATCGGGCCGATATGGTCGGGACTGATATTGAGGAAAACTCCCACATCAAAGGTTAGACCATAGACACGTTTGACCAGATAGGCCTGACTGGATACTTCCATGATGAGGTGGGTACGGTCATTTTGCACAGCTTGATTCATCATATCAAAGAGATCAATACTCTCAGGGGTTGTCAATGCTGACTTAAAGAAAGTCTTGCCATCTAGAGTTGTATTCATGGTCGACAACATTGCAGGGCGATTCCCTTGAGATAAGATGTTATAAGCGAAATAGGCTGCTGTTGTCTTACCCTTAGTACCAGTAAAGGCAAGGAGTTTGAGTTTTTTCTGTGGATTTCCATAAAATTCCATAGCTACCAAACTCATGGCTTTCTTGATATCACTGACGATAATAGCAGGAATACCAACTTCGTAGTCCTTTTCTGCGACATACCAAGTTAAGCCTTGTGTTATAGCAGAAAGAAGGTATTCTTTTTTAAAGGCAGCGCCTTTTGCGAAAAAAAGAGTGTCTTCTTTTACTTTTCGGCTGTCGTAACTAATGCTATCAAAAACAATTTTGCTGTAGTTATAGTGGTAATGACCTTGGTCAATAATTTCACGAAAAAGGCCATCTTTCTTTAATATATCTAATACGGTTTCAATCTTAATCATACTTTCTATTATAAACTTCAAGTCTGAATTTTACAAGTAACAAGGAAAAGTTTATAATGGAAGATGAGGAATTTTTCCTAGTTATTAAAATTAAATGAGGAATCTATGTCTAACGAAAACAATCACCAGCAGGCCCAGATGTTACGGGGGACTGCTTGGCTAACGGCTAGTAACTTTATCAGTCGTCTACTCGGTGCCATTTATATCATCCCTTGGTATATCTGGATGGGGTCTTATGCGGCTACAGCAAATGGTCTCTTTACCATGGGCTACAATATCTATGCCTGGTTCTTGCTGGTTTCAACAGCAGGGATTCCAGTTGCAGTGGCTAAGCAAGTGGCCAAGTATAATACCATGCGAGAAGAAGAGCATAGCTTTGCCCTGATTCGGAGCTTTTTGGGCTTTATGATAGGACTAGGTTTGGTTTTTGCTTTAATCTTGTATGTCTTTGCTCCTTGGCTAGCAGACTTATCTGGCGTGGGCAAAGACTTAATCCCAATCATGCAGAGCTTGGCTTGGGCGGTCTTGATTTTCCCATCGATGAGTGTGATTCGAGGTTTCTTCCAAGGGATGAATAACCTGAAACCTTATGCCATGAGCCAAATCGCTGAGCAGGTCATTCGTGTTATCTGGATGCTCTTAGCTACCTTTATCATTATGAAGCTTGGTTCGGGAGACTATCTGGCAGCGGTTACCCAATCCACCTTTGCTGCCTTTGTCGGCATGGTAGCTAGTTTTGCAGTTTTGATCTATTTCCTTGCCAAAGAAGGATTACTTAAAAGAGTCCTTGAAACAGGAGATAAGATAAACAGCAAGCGTCTTTTGGTCGACACCATTAAGGAAGCCATTCCTTTTATCTTGACAGGGTCTGCTATCCAGCTTTTCCAAATCTTGGACCAAAATACCTTTATCAATAGCATGAAGTGGTTTACAAACTATAGTAATGAAGACTTAATTGTCATGTTTTCTTATTTCTCTGCCAATCCTAATAAAATCACTATGATTTTGATTTCGGTTGGAGTTTCGATTGGGAGTGTCGGTTTGCCACTTTTGACTGAAAACTATGTTAAGGGGGACTTGAAGGCAGCTTCTCGTCTAGTTCAGGACAGCATCACTATGCTTTTCCTATTCTTGCTACCAGCAACGGTTGGAGTAGTCATGGTAGGAGAACCTCTCTATACTGTCTTCTATGGCAAGCCAGATAGTTTGGCTATGGGATTGTTTGTCTTTGCAGTTTTGCAGTCTACTATTTTAGGCTTGTACATGGTTTTGTCTCCAATGCTTCAAGCCATGTTCCGCAACCGCAAGGCCGTTCTCTATTTTATCTATGGTTCCATTGCCAAGCTGGTCTTACAACTGCCAACCATTGCTCTCTTTCACAGTTATGGACCTTTGATTTCCACAACCATCGGCCTTATTATTCCTAATGTTTTGATGTATCGGGACATTTGCAAGGTAACTGGTGTTAAGCGCAAGGTGATTTTGAAACGAACCATTTTAATCAGTTTGTTAACTCTTTTCATGTTTCTTGTAGTTGGGACATTGCAGTGGATTTTAGGATTTGTCTTCCAACCAAGTGGACGTTTGTGGAGTTTCCTATATGTAGCTCTTGTCGGTGCCATGGGGGGAGGAGTTTACGGATTCTTGAGTCTTCGTACCCGTTTATTGGATAAGGTGATTGGACAAGCCCAAGCTAATCGCTTACGAGCAAAATTAAGAATTTCTCAATAATTTTTTTATAAATAAAAGGGATAATTTGAACATTTCTATCATGAAATGCTTGAATTATTCTCTTTTTTATTAATTTGTATTATATTTTTTATAATTTGTAGATAGTAATTTAATTTTTCTTAAATTTTACTTAAAAAACTATTGACTAAATAAAACCTGTAATGTATAATAAGACAAATATTTAAATCAGGAGGTTCTGGAAATGAAAAAGTCTAAGGCCAAGTATGCAACGCTTGCAGGTGTCGTGTTAAGTGCAGGTATTTTGTTAAGTGCCTGTGGAAATTCTAGCACAGGGTCAAAAACATACAATTATGTTTATTCAAGTGATCCATCTAGTTTGAACTATCTAGCAGAAAACCGTTCAACAACTACTGATATTGTGACCAACCTGGTAGATGGTCTCATGGAAAATGACCAATATGGGAACTATGTCCCATCCTTGGCTGAGGATTGGAGTGTTTCTAAGGACGGTTTGACCTATACCTACAAACTGCGGAAAGATGCTAAATGGTATACTGCAGATGGAGATGAATATGCTCCTGTAACTGCCCAAGATTTTGTCACTGGTTTGAAATATGCGGCTGATAAAAAATCAGAAGCCTTGTACTTAGTGCAAGAATCCGTTGCAGGTTTAGATGACTATATCACTGGTAAAACAAGCGACTTTTCAACTGTCGGAGTCAAGGCTCTTGATGACCAAACCGTTCAATATACCTTGGCACGACCAGAACCTTACTGGAACTCAAAAACAACCTCAACTATTCTCTTCCCAGTCAATGCGGATTTCTTGAAATCAAAAGGGGATGATTTTGGGAAGGTAGATCCATCTAGCATTTTGTACAATGGACCTTTCTTGATGAAATCCTTTGTTTCAAAATCGGTCATCGAATACAAGAAAAATCCTAACTACTGGGATGCTAAAAATGTCTTTGTAGATGATGTGAAATTGACTTATTTTGATGGTAGTGACCAAGATGCGTTAGCACGTAATTTTACCGAAGGTGTTTATAGCTATGCTCGTCTCTATCCAAACAGTTCAAGCTTTGAAGGGATTAAAGAAAAGAATAAGGACAATATCATCTATAGCATGCAAGATGCTACTTCTTACTTCTTAAACTTCAATTTAGATAGAAAATCTTATAAATTCACTTCCAAGACAAGTGATGCTGAAAAGAAATCGACTCAAGAAGCGGTTCTTAACAAGAACTTCCGTCAAGCCATTAATTTTGCCTATGACCGTACGGCCTATGGGGCCCAATCTCAAGGAGAAGAGGGGGCAACTAAGATTTTGCGTAACCTAGTTGTTCCTCCAAACTTCGTAAGTATCAATGGAAAAGACTTTGGTGAAGTAGTTGCGTCTAAAATGGTCAACTATGGTAAGGAATGGCAAGGAATCAACTTTGCAGATGCCCAAGATCCATACTACAATCCAGAAAAAGCTAAAGCTAAATTTGCTGAAGCTAAGAAAGAACTCCAAGCCAAAGGAGTCCAATTCCCTATACACTTAGATAAAACTATAGATTTGGCTAATAAGGCTGAAATTCAAGGGATTAATTCCATGAAGCAATCAATAGAATCTGTCTTAGGTGCAGATAATGTTGTGATTGATGTTCATCAACTTTCTACAGAGGACTATGATAGTTCAGGTTATCTTGCTCAAACTGCAGCTCAGAAGGATTATGATCTTTACAATGGTGGTTGGACTCCAGACTATCAAGATCCTTCAACTTACCTCGATATCTTTAGTGTCAACAGCGGAGGTATGTTGCAAAACCTTGGTTTAGAGCCAGGTGAAGTTAATGACAAGGCCAAGGCTGTTGGGTTGGATGTCTATACTCAAATGTTGGAAGAAGCTAATAAGGAGCAAGATCCAGCTAAACGTTATGAGAAATATGCTGATGCCCAAGCTTGGTTAGTAGATAGCTCTCTAGCAATTTCAAATGTTTCACTAGGCGGAACACCAACATTGAGAAAAATCGTTCCTTTCTCAACACCATATTCATTGGCTGGTAATAAAGGGGTTGAATCCTATAAATACCTCAAATTACAAGATAAGACAGTTACAAAAGACGAATATGAAAAAGCCAAAGAAAAATGGTTGAAAGAAAAAGAAGAATCTAATAAAAAAGCTCAAGAAGAATTGGCAAAACATGTCAAATAAGGATTTTTCAAGAAAAACGATGGTTTCGAAGGAAACTGTCGTTTTTTTATAGAATGATGGCGAATTTGGAAGAAAAGTGCTTACATTTTTTAAATTGTTTATTAGATTTATGATATAATGAATATAATAAAAGGTGTGAGAAGCTATTTTTTAAATCCTCTTCCAGTGTTAACTGAAGTATGCACATGCTAGGATGATTTTATAGGAGGGATGCTGTCTACTGGAAAAGTAAGATAAAATGTAACAAATGATAAGTTCTTCTTTTATGTGAAGAGTTCTTATCTGTCTATTTACTAATCGTTATGGAGGTAAGATCATGGGTGCTATTATGGAGTTTGCAACAGAAAAACAGATTGAATCATTTCTCTCAATTTGCCACATTGAAGGGCAAAAGAATTTTCTGATGGCTTTTAAGAAAAAGACATGGTTGAAATCCTTTATTGATTTCTTCATTATAGGAGGGACTTACTATGTTCAGTCGAGTGTGAAGCCTAAGATTCTGGCATTCACACCTAAGGGAATCTACTTGATGGACATCAGTGATGTAACAGAAAATCATTCTAATCACGTCGAAGAGATGCCTTGGAATCAAGTCAAAGATTTTACTTATAAGCCAGTCTTGAATACAGTTAGGCTGAACTGGCACTATCAAAATGAAGACTATATTTTTTCTGTGGATGTCGGTCAGATTGGTCAGCATGTGAGCAAATACCAATTTAACAAAGACCATTATGACTATTTAGCCCAACACGATTTCTTTCAGTCCAAGTAATCATCGTCACAAAAGGATCTGGAATATTTTCTGGATTCTTTTTAGCTTTACTCGATAAGTCTATAGTTTGAAACTATAACTAGCTCTTGAAAAGAAGAAAATGAGTTGATGAAAATAAGTGGTACAATAGTTACTATAGATTTGGAGGTATTGTATGAGCAAGGAATTACACATCAACACAATTTTGGCCCAGGCGGGTATTAAATCAGATGAAGCGACAGGAGCTTTGGTGACACCGCTTCATTTTTCAACGACCTATCAGCATCCAGAGTTTGGTAAATCTACTGGATTTGACTATACGCGTACCAAAAACCCAACTCGCACTAAGGCAGAAGAAGTCTTGGCGGCTATTGAGTCAGCAGACTATGCTCTAGCTACTAGCTCAGGTATGTCAGCTATTGTACTGGCCTTTAGCGTCTTTCCAGTAGGAAGTAAGATCTTGGCTGTCCGTGACCTTTATGGTGGTTCTTTCCGCTGGTTCAACCAAGTGGAGCAAGAAGGTCGTTTCCATTTTAACTATGCCAATACAGAAGAAGAGTTGATTGCCGAGTTGGAGAAGGACGTGGATGTTCTCTATATCGAAACGCCAACCAATCCCTTGATGTTGGAATTTGATATCGAAAAACTAGCAAAATTGGCTCATGCTAAGGGTGCCAAAGTGGTGGTGGACAATACCTTCTACAGCCCTATCTACCAACGTCCGATTGAAGATGGAGCAGATATCGTTCTTCATTCAGCAACCAAGTATCTAGCAGGCCACAATGATGTCTTGGCTGGAGTGGTTGTGACCAATAGTTTAGAACTATACGAAAAACTCTTCTACAATCTCAATACGACAGGGGCAGTCTTGTCACCGTTTGACAGCTATCAATTGATTCGTGGTCTCAAGACCTTGTCTCTTCGTATGGAGCGCTCAACAGCTAACGCCCAAGAAGTGGTTGCCTTTTTGAAGGATTCTCCAGCAGTCAAGGAAGTTCTCTATACTGGTCGTGGAGGTATGATTTCCTTTAAAATAGCCGATGAAACACGCATTCCACATATCTTGAACAGTCTCAAGGTCTTCTCTTTTGCGGAAAGTTTGGGTGGGGTAGAAAGTCTCATTACTTATCCAACGACGCAAACTCACGCTGATATTCCAGCAGAAGTCCGCCATTCTTATGGTTTGACAGATGACCTCTTGCGTTTGTCGATTGGGATTGAGGATGCTAGAGATTTGATTGCAGATTTGCGCCAAGCCTTGGAAGGATAAGACAAAGATGGGAAAATATGATTTTACAAGCCTGCCCAATCGTTTAGGGCACCATACCTATAAATGGAAAGAAGCAGAAACGGATAGCGAAGTCCTACCAGCTTGGATAGCGGATATGGACTTTGTAGTCTTGCCTGAAATCCGCCAAGCTGTTCAGACTTACGCAGACCAACTGGTTTATGGCTATACTTATGCCAGTGATGATTTAATTAAGGAAGTTCAAAAGTGGGAGGTTACACAACACGGTTACCACTTTGACAAAGAAGCCCTTGTCTTTATTGAGGGGGTTGTGCCAGCAATTTCGATAGCTATTCAAGCCTTCACAAAAGAAGGCGAGGCGGTTCTGATTAACACGCCTGTCTATCCACCTTTTGCTCGCAGTGTCAAGTTGAACAATCGCAGATTGATTACCAATTCATTGGTGGAAAAGGATGGTCTGTTTGAGATTGATTTTGATCAACTTGAAAAGGATTTGGTGGAAGAGGAGGTCAAACTCTATATTCTCTGCAATCCTCATAATCCTGGTGGACGTGTTTGGGAAAAGGAAGTGTTGGAGAAGATTGGTCAACTCTGCCAAAAACATGGTGTTTTGTTGGTTTCAGATGAGATTCACCAAGATTTGGCCCTCTTTGGTCACAAGCATCATTCCTTCAATACCATCAATCCTGACTTTAAAGAATTTGCTATCGTCTTGACTAGTGCCACTAAAACCTTTAACATAGCTGGAACAAAAAATTCATATGCAGTTATTGAAAATCCTAAGTTACGAGTGGCATACCAGAAACGCCAGTTGGCCAATAATCAGCATGAAATTTCAGGCTTGGGCTATTTGGCGACAGAAGCTGCTTATCGCTATGGGAAGGATTGGTTAGAGGAACTCAAGCAAGTCTTTGAAGACCACATCAATTATGTGGTGGAACTATTTGGAAAAGAGACTAAAATCAAGGTCATGAAACCGCAAGGAACCTACTTGATTTGGCTTGATTTTTCAGCCTATGACCTGACTGATGAAAAATTGCAAGAGCTGTTGAGAAATGAAGCTAAGGTTATCCTCAACCGTGGTTTGGATTTTGGAGAGGAAGGGAGTCTCCATGCCCGTCTCAATGTAGCCATGCCTAAATCCCTGCTGCAAGAAGTTTGTCAGCGGATTGTGACGACTTTTGCCAAACGTTAAAAATCCAGCCTTCTAGGAGAAAAGTATCCCTAGAAGGCTATTTTCATAGGGGAAAATATGGTATAATAAAAAGATAAGGTAAAGGTAAAAATATGGCTAAATTGATTCCGGGAAAAGTCCGTATCGAAGGCGTTGCCCTTTATGAAACTGGTAAGGTTGACATCATCAAGGAAAAGAACAATCGGCTCTACGCTCGCGTTGCAGAAGAAGAACTGCGCTATAGTTTAGAGGATGATTTGGTTTTTTGTGCCTGCGATTTTTTCCAAAAGAGGGGCTACTGTGTGCATTTGGCAGCGCTGGAGCATTTTCTGAAAAATGATGAGCGTGGTCAGGAAATCTTGCAAAGTCTGGAAGAAGGTCATGAAGAAAAAGAGGCCGTTGAAACCAAGGTAACCTTGGGTGGCAAATTTTTGGACCGAATCTTGCCTCCAAAAGCAGAACGTGCCTATGAATTATCGGCTGTGGGGCAAGTGGAAGCAGGAACCAATCATATCTTGTGGACCCTTAGAATCGGGCAAATCAATAGCCAAAAATACTATGTCATTCGGGACATTCCACTCTTTTTAAGGGTTGTCGAGCAGAGAAAACCTTATATGATTGGTAAAACTTATGAGGAGTCTCTGTCTTTGGAAGACTTTGATGAGGCAAGTCAAGAGCTTCTTACTTTCTTGCGGGGACTAGTGGAGGAAGGACTGACTCCAGACCTCTTTTTCCAAAATCAAGGCCGACACCTTTTTTTCCCTCTGACCTTTTTTGAGCAGGGTGTGAATTTACTGATGACTCTGCCCCATTTTCAATTTGACCATCAAGTGGATAGCTACCAAACACTGCTCTTTCAGGATATGAATGCGGATGCCAATCTATTTGCCTTTACAGTAACAGAATACTCTGACTATTTTGAAATGGAAATCAGTGAGAGTCCTAGGGTCAATGTCTTTTATCAGGGAGCTGTGCTTTTCCATAAAGGACAGGTTTATTTTCTAACAGATCAGCAGGTGCGTCTTCTCAAAGAAATCAAAACGCTGCCTGTGGATCAACACGGAAAGAAATACCTGCAATTTGATAGCAGTGACCGCGATAAATTGGCTTCTTGTCTAACTCTTTTTAGCCAGATGGGTACCGTTTCAGCTCCAGAACGTCTACAAATCAAATCCTTTGCACCCTCTTTTTACTTTGACAGTGAAGAAGACAATCGGATTCGTTTAGAAATTCAGTTTGATTATGGAGATAAGCAAGTATCTAGTCGACAAGAGCTGGAAGAGTTACCATTTTCGAGTGATGCTAACTTAGAAGAAAAAATTTTCCAAGTTTGTCTGGCTGCGGGCTTTGAAGCAGATTTTCAATCTTGGCGTCAGGCCTTAAAAGCGGAATCTGTCTATCATTTCTTCCATGAAATCATTCCAATATTTGAAAAACTCGGGCATGTTGACCTATCAGACAAGCTAGAAGAACTTTATAGCCTAGCGAGTCCTCAAGTGCAGATTGCTTCTAAGGGAGGTCTCTTGGAAATCCAGTTTGATTTTCAAGATATTGCCCAAGAGGAAATTGACCAAGCCATGCAGGCCTTGGTTGCCAACCAAGATTTTTACATTGATTCCTCCAATCAAGTCTACTTTTTCGATGACGAAACCAAGAAAATTCGCCAAAATCTACAGGAACTAGGACAGTTTGAATTAAAAGATGGGACCTTGCAGGCTCGAAAATCCTTGGCCTATAGTTTAGCTCATCTTTTTGAAGGGCGTGACCGTGTTTCTTTTTCACAAGAATTCCAGAATTTGGCCCAGGATTTAACGCATCCAGAGGACTTCCCACGACAAGCAACTCAGGTTCAGGCTGATTTACGAGATTATCAGGAAAAGGGAATCGGCTGGCTGCAAATGCTCCACCATTATGGTTTTGGTGGGATTTTGGCTGATGATATGGGACTTGGTAAAACCCTTCAGACCATTGCTTTTTTGACCAGTCAGGTGACAAAAGAAAGTCGGGTTTTGATTTTAGCTCCGTCAGGTTTGATTTACAACTGGGCAGATGAGTTTCAGAAATTTGCCCCACAGTTGGATGTAGCTGTTGTTCATGGTTTGAAAGCAAGTCGTGAAGAGATTCTTGCTGAAAGCCATCAAATCTATGTGACGAGCTATGCCACCTTCCGTCAGGACAGTGAGCTTTATCAGGGGATGGCTTTTGATTTCCTTTTCTTAGATGAAGCTCAGGTTATGAAAAATGCCCAGACCAAGATTTCCCAGACCTTGAGACAGTTTGTAGTACCGTCGGTCTTTGCCTTGTCAGGAACTCCTATTGAAAATCATCTGGGTGAGTTGTGGTCTATTTTCCAAATTGTTATGCCAGGACTCTTGCCAAGCAAGAAAGAATTTATGAAATTGCCAGCTGAGCGAGTAGCTCAGTTTATCAAGCCTTTCGTTATGCGACGCAAGAAAGAAGAAGTTCTGACTGAATTGCCAGATTTGATAGAAGTCGTTTATAAGAATGAACTGGAAGACCAGCAAAAGGCTATCTATCTAGCCCAGTTACAACAGATGCGGGAACGACTGGCTCAAGTGTCAGACCAGGAATTCCAACGAAGTCGAGTGGAAATCTTGTCTGGTCTGATGCGCTTGCGTCAAATCTGTGACACCCCTGCCCTCTTTATGGAGGATTATCAGGGTGCCAGTGGTAAACTGGATAGTCTACGAGATCTGCTGGTACAGGTGGCAGACGGTGGACACCGTGTCTTGATTTTCTCGCAGTTCAAGGGAATGTTGGAGAAAATTGAACAAGAACTACCAGACTTGGGCTTGACTTCCTTTAAAATTACAGGGTCAACACCAGCCAAGGATAGACAAGACATGACTAAGGCATTTAACCAAGGGGAGAGAGATGCCTTTCTGATTTCCCTTAAGGCAGGTGGTGTTGGTCTGAACCTGACCGGTGCTGATACAGTGATTTTGGTTGACCTTTGGTGGAATCCTGCGGTGGAAGCGCAAGCCATTGGCCGTGCCCATCGGATGGGTCAGGAAGAAACGGTTGAGGTCTATCGCTTGGTGACCAAGGGAACCATTGAAGAAAAAATTCAGGAACTTCAAGAACAGAAGAAACATCTGGTGTCACAAGTATTGGACGGCACAGAGTCACGTGGCAGTCTGACCCTAGCAGAAATTAGAGAAATTTTGGGAATTTCTGAAGCCAGCACTTGAAAAATCAAGACAATACGCTATAATGAAGTGTTGAAAGGAAATAGAAAATGAGAGAAGAACGATTTCCATTGGTCTCAGATGATGAGGTCATGCTGACTGAGATGCCGGTTATGGACCTCTATGATGAATCTGACTTTATCAGTAATATCAAGGGAGAATACCGTGATAAGAATTATCTGGAGTGGGCCCCTATTACTGAAGAAAAACCAGTCAAACCCATTGAAAAGCCAGTAGAGAAACCTAAGAAGGCTGGTTTAGGAGTTAAAAAAGAAGGAAAGAGCTATGCGGAGGTGGCGCGTGAAGAAGCGCGTGCGGACTTGAAAAAGAAACGCTCAGCAAGTTATCTGACTAAGGATATTACTCCTACAAGACGCCATTCTCAGCCAAGTCTGGTTAGACAGGACAATCAACCTACCGCGCCTTTCCAAAAGGAAAATCCTGGTGAATTTGTCAAATATAGCCAAAAATTGACCCAGTCTCATTACATCTTGGCGGAAGAAGTGAACAATATTTCGACTCAAGCTGAGTCAAAAGAAACTTCATGCCCAAAGAAAAACAACTATGATTTTCTGAAGAAGAGCCAAATCTACAATAAAAAGAATCAACAAAAAGAACAAGAACGTCAGGTTGCCCAAGAGTTGAATCTGACAAGAATTACGGAATAGGGGAGAAAACATGTCAAAGACATATCATTTTATCGGAATTAAGGGATCAGGGATGAGTGCCTTGGCCTTGATGTTGCACCAAATGGGGCATAAGGTACAGGGTTCAGATGTTGAAAAGTACTACTTTACTCAACGTGGTCTTGAGCAGGCAGGAATTACCATTCTTCCTTTTGATGAAAAGAATCTAGACGGTGATATGGAAATTATCGCTGGGAATGCCTTTCGTCCAGACAACAACGTTGAAATTGCCTATGCGGACCAAAATGGTATCAGCTACAAACGTTACCATGAGTTCCTAGGTAGCTTTATGCGCGACTTTGTCAGCATGGGAGTAGCTGGAGCGCATGGAAAAACGTCAACGACAGGTATGTTGTCTCATGTTTTGTCGCACATCACGGACACTAGTTTCTTGATTGGAGACGGGACCGGTCGTGGTTCAGCCAATGCCAAATATTTTGTCTTTGAATCTGACGAATATGAGCGCCACTTCATGCCTTACCATCCAGAATACTCTATTATCACCAACATTGACTTTGACCATCCAGACTATTTCACAAGTCTAGAGGATGTTTTCAATGCCTTTAACGACTATGCTAAACAAATTACCAAAGGTTTGTTTATCTATGGAGAAGATGCTGAATTGCGTAAGATTACGTCTGATGCACCAATCTATTATTATGGTTTTGAAGCAGAAGGTAATGACTTTGTAGCTAGCGATCTTCTTCGTTCAACAACTGGTTCAACCTTCACAGTTCATTTCCGTGGACAAGAGTTGGGTCAATTCCACATTCCAACCTTTGGTCGTCACAATATCATGAATGCGACAGCCGTTATTGGTCTTCTTTACACAGCAGGATTTGATTTGAACTTGGTGCGTGAACACTTGAAAACATTTGCCGGTGTTAAGCGTCGTTTCACTGAGAAAATTGTCAATGACACAGTGATTATCGATGACTTTGCCCACCATCCAACAGAAATCATTGCGACCTTGGATGCGGCTCGTCAAAAATATCCAAGCAAAGAGATCGTAGCAATCTTCCAACCGCATACCTTTACTAGAACTATTGCCTTGTTGGACGACTTTGCCCACGCTTTGAATCAAGCGGATGCTGTTTATCTAGCGCAAATTTATGGCTCTGCTCGTGAAGTAGACCACGGCGAGGTTAAGGTAGAAGACCTAGCTAATAAAATCAACAAGAAACACCAAGTTATCACTGTTGAAAATGTTTCTCCACTTCTAGACCATGACAATGCTGTTTATGTCTTTATGGGAGCAGGGGACATCCAAACCTATGAATATTCATTTGAACGTCTCTTGTCTAATTTGACAAGCAATGTTCAATAGGCTATTCACATGGAAATTCCAATTAAGATCATTCAGGCAAGTAAGTCTGATTTGGCTGAGATAGAGGCTCTTCAGGCCTCGTCTTTTCCAGCTGTCAAGCAGATGACTTCCCATATTTTAGAAGAAAGTATCCGTAAGTCTGCGGATACCTTTCTTCTAGCTAGGGATGAAAATCAGATTGTGGGCTATGTTCTAGGTGGCCCTCAGTCCCACAATCCGCAATGTCTAGAAGTACATTCTTTAGTCATCGAGGCTGACCATCAGAGACAGGGCTTGAGCACGCTTCTTCTTGCTGCCTTGAAAAAGGTGGCGGTTGAGCTGGATTACAAAGCTATTCGTTTGAAGAGTCCTGATGAGTTGCTATCCTATTTTGAAATGAACGGTTTTATTGATGAAGAAACTTCCCTTTATGTAGCTAGCCAGGGTTATAGTATGATTTGGTTTAATCCCTTTTATCTGGAGGCACAATGAAAATTAGGAAAGCAAGATTAGAAGATTTAGATCGTATCGTTGAGATTGAACTAGAAAATTTCTCACTTGAAGAAGCCATTCCTCGCTCTGTTTTTGAGGCGCATTTGCGAGTAATTCAGACCTCTTTTCTGGTTGCAGAAAAAGAGGGCAGAATCATGGGGTATATAGAAGGGCCAGTTGGACCACACCGCCATCTGCAGGATCAGTCTTTTACAGAAGAGATAGAAGATTATAGTCATGAGCCGGGTGGTTATATCTCTGTGACCTGTCTTTCTATTGCCAAGGAGGCACAGGGCCTTGGGCTTGGTCAGAAATTACTAACAGCCTTGAAAGAGTTGGCTCTTGAACACGAAAGAGAAGGTATTAACCTAACCTGTCATGACTATCTCATCGCCTACTACGAAAAGCATGGATTTGTCAATGAAGGCCAGTCTCAATCAACCTTTGCAGGAGAAACATGGTATGATATGATCTGGGACG
>NZ_JANCPG010000013.1:0-64222 GCF_024295905.1 Streptococcus sp. CF7_Ac1-12
TTTAGGCTTATTAACACAAAAAATCTGAAAAAGCTATTGACTGAAAATCATTTTCAAGGTATAATAATAAACGTTAAGGCGGTATAGCCAAGTGGTAAGGCACGGCTCTGCAAAAGCTTGATCGTCGGTTCAAATCCGTCTACCGCCTTCTATAACTTGTTTTATCAGGTTTCATTTAAACAAAAAGCCCCCGTTGTAGGGCTTTTTTGATTTTCTTCGGATAAATAAGCATAACTTTAAAAAACCTTTGGGGCGGATTTGGGGCAGACTTCTTTTTGGGAGACAATCTTTTGATACTCAATGAAAATCAAAGAGCAAACTAGGAAACTAGCCGCAGGCTGTACTTGCGTACGGCAAGGCGACGTTGACGCGGTTTGAATTTGATTTTCGAAGAGTATGAAATCAACTGAAAAAAGCTTTGTCACGCCTGGTGACAAAAGCCTCTAGTTTACTCTGTTTCTTCTTCTATTTCAACTTCGGTAATTTGGACTTTTACCTTGGTAACACGTCCATTTTTCACTTTATCATTAGTTAGGATAAGCTGTTTGTTTTGGCTTACCAACTCATAGCTGAGTTTTTCAGTCGTTGGAATGGTCCCCACTCCTGTCAAATAGTAACCAGCGATGGTATCAACGTCATCACTTTCCAGTTCCACATCAAAGTAGTTATTAAAATCATTGAGATTCATGGTACCTTGAACAATATAAGTATCTTCTCCAATTTTATGAACTTCGATTTCAGCCTTATCTGTTTCGTCATCGATTTCCCCAACGATTTCCTCTAGGAGGTCTTCAAGTGTCACCAAACCAGCCATCCCACCGTATTCATCCAGCAAGATTGCCATTTGTCTTTGGGTATTGCGCAATTCTTTTAACAAGTCATCCACAAAAATGGTTTCAGGAACAAAAAGTGGATCTTGTAAGATTTTCTTCCAAACAATATTGTCAAAACCGTCCACAAAGCCCGCATTAAGGAGACTCTTGGTGTGAATGATTCCAATCACGTTATCCTTGTCCCCATCATAGACAGGGATACGAGAATAATTTTGTTTTAAAATACTTTGGATTATGGTTTGACTATCATCCTGAATATCCACCATGAAGGCATCAGTTCGAGGAACCATGACTTCTCTGGCCATTAATTCGTCCAGGGAAAAAATCCCTTGTAACATCTCAATTTCGTCAGCATCTAGTGTTTCTTCACTATTTGTCAGCATGTACTCAATTTCATCACGGGTCATTTTTTCATCAGCATCGTCAAAGGTCATAGGAGTCAAACGACTCAAGAGATTGGTAGATGCAGACAAGAGCCAAACAAAGGGACTAACTAGTTTCCCAAGCCCAATAATAACTGGCGCTGTACGAATCGCCAAGGCATCTTTTAGATTAAGAGCGATTCTCTTAGGATACAATTCCCCAAAAACGATGGAAATATAAGTCAAAAATGCTAAAGATAGAAAACTTGCAACGGCATAAGATGTTTCACCATTTCCAAGCCAAGATGCAATTTCTCGTCCCAGAGTTTCTGCCAAACTCGCCCCTGATAAGATCGTAATCAGGGTAATCCCTACTTGAATGGTTGATAAAAAGTGGTTAGGATTTTCTAGCACCTTCAGCAGACGGATATAGCGTCTATCTCCTTCTTCTGCCTTTTGTTCAACCCGCGCACGATTAAGTGAAACCATGGCCATTTCTGTGGCCGAGAAAAAGGCATTTAACACCGTCAAGATAAACAATAAAACAAATTGTAGCAACAAATTCTGACTACTTGGGTCTTCCATAGTTTTTCTCCTAAAATAGTATCTTACCCTCTATTATATCACAAAATATAGTCCAGTACATATTATTTTTTCTCATACTCTTCGAAGATCTCTTCAAACCACGTCAGCTTTATCTGCAACCTCAAAGCTGTGCTTTGAGCAAGCTGCGGCTAGCTTCCTAGTTTGCACTTTGATTTTCATTGAGTAACAGTATCTATTGTAGCCCTGCTTAAACTAGTAAGAAAGAACTCCTATATCGACAAGTGACATAGGAGTTTATTTTGTATTTTACTGAGTAACAGTCACTTCTCCAGTTCTGTAATCCAGTTGAAGCCCCTTTTGAACATTGGGAACTAGAACATTAAATTCCAACTCTCCGTCTGAAGACTTGGCTTCAATCTGTGAAGCTGAAGGTACTAAATCCTCGTTTGAAGCATAATAAAGGGTTACACGGTAACGGACACGCTTGTTTTGGTCCAAGGCTTTACGTACCAGGCTTTCATAGTAGTTTTGCCCTGTCGAATCCTCAGCTTGCGCCTGATTTGCCCAGGCTGTCTGAACAGCAATGTTTTTAGGATTGCTTGTAGAAGCATCAAAACCATCCAAGCCACCGATCAAGGCATAGCCTAACAAATGACCTCTATCGACCGCATGGGTATAAGTCCCCTTTAGATTCTTAACCTGATGCCATCCTGGAGGAGTCCATGAAGTCGAACCATTCCCCGTTTCTTCACGATTCTTGTACTGTCGGGTTGCCTTAGACAAGAGAGCATTGGCTACAGTTGGCACGGTTTCCTTGCCCACTGTCTTTGTTTTATTATCGGCGTAAGGTTTACTTGAAACCTTGGCATCTAGGTTTGTTTTATTACCATTGACGATAAAAGCACCTGATCCATTCCACTCCAGACTCCCTTTTATTTGACTCTTGACTACATCTGTTAAGACACTTTCTGCCAATTCTTGACTAGGAGCTTCAGACGCTTGTTTTTTCTGACTCACCTTAGTTTTAGGAGTATTAGCTGTCGACTGCATCTGCTTGATATAATAGCTACCGGCAGATAAAAGTAATAATACCAGCAATCCGATTAGTGTCTGTCTTGTTTTTTTGTTCATATTTCTCCTTATCTCTAGAAAAAGGCTGGTTTTCCAGCCTAATTTCCTGTAAATTTATGAATCAATTCCTGCCATTTTGCTGGAGACAGGATAGCCCATGGATCTTGACCCTTGCCCAAGATTCCATAACCGACCATTAAACCGATTCCTAGGGCTAAAGCACCTAAAATCAGTACCAGAATGACTAAAAGTAAACGCTTGGCTACGTAGCCTGATTTCTTATTCATCTTCATCACTTGCCTCAATCCGCTGAATCTTAGCACCCAACTGCGCCAACTTCTCATGAAAACGGTAGTAGCCTCTATCCAAGTGGACTAATTTACCAACTACGGTTTCTCCTTGTGCTACCAAACCTGTCAAAATCAAGGCTGCACTGGCACGAAGGTCAGTTGAAAGAACTTCTGCTCCCTGCAAAGGCTGTCCACCAACAATACGTGCTGTATCACGGATAATTTCAGAGTGCAAGCCCATACGGCGCATTTCTTCTAGGTGTTGGAAACGATTTTCAAAAACTGTCTCCACCATAGTTGATTCGCCTTTTGCGACAGTCATCAAGGCTGTAAATTGAGCCTGCATATCTGTTGGAAATCCTGGGTGGGGCAAGGTTTTCACATGGACAGCTTTTAGATTTTCTAGTTGAGAGCGAACTCGAATTCCTTCAGTCTCCTCCGTCACTTCCACTCCCATTTCAAGCAATTTGGCAATCAAGGGACGGTTGTGCTCCCAAACAGCATCTTTAATCAGGACATCACCACCAGTCATGGCAGCAGCCACCATAAAGGTTCCAGCTTCAATACGGTCTTGGACCACATTGTGAGTCGTACCATAAAGTTTCTCCACACCGGTAATGGTAATGGTCTCTGTACCAGCACCTTTTACTTTAGCTCCCATTTCATTTAAGAGAATGGCTAGGTCCACAATCTCAGGCTCACGCGCAGCATTTTCAATCACTGTAACCCCATCAGCCAGCGTCGCTGCCATCATCAAGTTCTGAGTAGCACCAACACTTGGGAAGTCCATGTAGATATGAGCTCCATGTAAGCGATCAGCCTTGGCTTCGATATAACCAGCTGTCTGACTAATCTTAGCCCCCATAGCTTCTAGACCTTTCAAATGCAGATCAATAGGGCGGCTACCAATCGTACAACCACCTGGCATGGATACCTTGGCATGACCTACACGGGCAAGAATTGGTCCCAAGACAACGATAGATGCACGCATCTTGCTGACATACTTGTAAGGAGCTTCCTCAGTGATATCGCCAGTCGCGTCCACCTCAACAAGATGATCTTCTTCATTAAAATCCACCTTGGCATTCAAACCACGAACCACCTGATTCATAGTGAACACATCTGACAAGATAGGAACATTCTGCAAGACGGTCTTTCCTTCACTTGCTAGAATAGTCGCTGCCAACAAGGGCAAGACTGCATTCTTTGCTCCTTCGATCGTAACACTTCCTACCAGACGATTATCGCCACCTTGAACCACAATTTTTTCCATACTTATTTCCTTTACTCTTGATTTTATAATAATCCTCTAAGCACTTCTTGCCACAACTGATACAGGCTGATAAAGAATGAACTCATGATGTAGCCCATTACAATACTGAAAAGAGCTATCAATAAACGAACTTTTCCTGTGTTCTCAGCTGTTACTTTTAAGACTTTTTCCCATCTAACAAGATCCTTTAAAAGGTAAAAACTCACATAAATAAAGAGCATGTGACTGCTTAGAGTGAATAATAATTGAACCATTTGACTATTATACCATCTTCTCTGTTTGCGCGCTAGCTTGGAAACTTCACTCAAAAATTAGGGATTGTTTTTCAAGTAATCAATCGCATCTTGTAGAGTTTTAACTGGCACGATTTTCATATCTGTCTTGATTGTTCTAGCTGCTTCCAGGGCTGTCTGGTAATTGTTTTTCGCGTCCGGATGCGCTTTTTGTTCCTCTTCGCTAACAGGATTATCTGGGGCAAAGAAAATAGCAGCACCTTCTCTAGCCGAAGCAACAACTTTCTTATCAATACCTCCAATATCCCCCACATTACCATCGCGGTCAATAGTTCCGGTACCGGCAACGATACGGCCATTTCTAAGACCAGGGTCAGCTATTTGGGTATAGATGGCCAGACTAAACATGAGACCTGCACTTGGACCACCGATACCGGCTGTTGAAAAGCGAATTGGGACATCACTGGTCACTTCTGTACGGTCAATCAAGCCGATTCCAATTCCATTTTTGCCATTTTCTAGGGTAATGATTTTTCCTTCTGCAGACTTGGTTTGCCCATCCTCTTCATAGGTGACCTTGACGGAGTCCCCTAGTTTTTGAGAATTGACGTAATCAATCAAATCTTTGGAACTGTCGAAGGTCTGATCATTGACTGCGGTAACTGTATCAGAGATGTTGAGAATCCCTTTAAAGGTCGAATTATCCGTCACAGTCAAAACATAAACCCCAAGATATTTGAGTTCAATATCCTTACCAGCTGTTTTTAACCCTTGATACTTGGCCATGTTTTGTGATGTTTGCATGTAGAATTGATTAATCCGCATAAATTCAACATCAGAAGAGCCACCTGTAGTCTCTTGGGCACTACGAATATCTGTAAAAGGCGTCAACCACGCATAAATCATATGGGCTAAAGTAGCGTGCTGGACACCAACCGTAACAAATTGATAGGCACCAGCTTCCTTATCTTCTGTGTCATTGACTTTAAGGACTTGGCGAATATCTTCCGAACCACCTGGAACTTCTATATAGTAGGGCAAGGGCACTACAAATGCCAAGAAAGTCACAATTAAGGCCGCAATGACATATAAGGGCCATCTAATCTTTTTTTTCATTTCTTATTTCCTCCAAAATACTATCAGGAACATAGCAGGCAATATCCTGACCAAACTTCAAAAGCTCTCTAACACCTGATGAACTGATATAGAGATGTTCAGGTCGGCTATGTAAATAAATGGTTTCTATATCAGGAGACAGCTGATGATTGTAGTAATCGAAACTGGCTTCATATTGCAAATCCGTTGCATTTCTCAAGCCTCGTACCAGAAAGGTAGCCCCCAGTCTTTTTGCAACATCAACCACCAATTCATCATGTGAAAACACGACTTCAACATTTTCCAAATGTTCCAAAGCCTTTTCTAGCCCCCGTTTACGATTTTTAAGAGGGAGAAATCCCTGTTTGTGGGGATTTAAAAAAATACCGACATAGAGCTTATCAAAAAGTCTGCTCGCCCGTTCAATGATATCCAGATGCCCATTTGTCATCGGATCAAATGAGCCTGTGAATAAGCCAATCTTATCTGACATAGACTGTCACCTTACTAATTCCATAAATCTTTTCCTTCCAGATGCCCAGGCAGGCAATTTCTTCTGGAAGTTCAACGGCCTTATCCGTCTCACACACGACCATGACATCTTCAGAAAAAAGCTCTCTCTCAGCCATTTTTTCAATATCTGCTACGATTTGTTCCTTAGCATAAGGAGGGTCTAAGAAAATGAGGTCGAATTCTCCAGCTACCTGTTCCAATGCCCTTTCTGCATCCATCTTGAGGAGTTGAAATTTTCCAACTTCCTTGGTCATCTGAATATTTTCAGCCACGATAGCCTGAGCCTTACGGTCTCGCTCCACCAAAACAGCGCTGGATATGCCACGCGATACTGCCTCGATAGATAAACCACCACTACCTGCATACAGGTCCAAGACTCGCCCCCCTTCAAAGTAGGGACCAATCATGTTAAAAATGGCTCCTCTAACCTTATCCGAAGTTGGTCTTGTCGTCTTGCCTTCTAGTGTCTTGAGGGGACGTCCCCCATAGATTCCTGATACGATTTTCATACCGTTTATTATACCAAATTATAGGCGAAAAGAGAAAGAAAACCGAACCTTGCGGTTCGATTCTCTACAAAATATTTTCGTAAGTATCGCGGACTTCTTGAGGCCAAACACTTGTTTGCACTTCTCCGATATGTTTCTTGCGAAGTAGGAACATAGCCATACGAGATTGTCCAATTCCTCCACCGATTGTCAATGGGAATAGGCCATTCAACAAAGCCTTGTGCCATTCCAATTCTAAACGGTCTTCATCACCTGTGATGGCAACCTGACGGCGAAGCGTTTCTTCATCTACACGGATTCCCATAGAAGACAACTCAAAGGCTCCACCCAGAGACTCATTCCAGACAAGAATATCACCATTTAGACCCTTGTAGCCATTTTCAGACTCACTTGTCCAGTCATCGTAGTCTGGCGCACGTCCATCGTGCGGTTTACCGTCTGGTAATTCACCACCGATACCGATCAAGAAGACTGCTCCAAATTCTTTACAAATAGCATTTTCACGCTCTTTTGGTGTCAAGTCTGGGTAGCGTTCTACCAACTCTTCTGTGTGGATAAAAGTGATTTGTTTTGGCAAGATTGATTCGATGTCATAGCGGGCTTCAACAGCTAGCTCAGTAAGACGAATAGCCTTGTAAATCTTCTCAACTGTTTCTTTTAGATAAGCGATATTACGTTTACCATTTGGGATAACTTTCTCCCAGTCCCACTGGTCAACATAAACAGAGTGGGTCGCATCCAGCGAATCTTCGTCTGGACGAAGGGCCTTCATGTGGACAAAAAGGCCTTCTCCCTCACCGAAACCAAAACGGGCCAAAGTATGGCGTTTCCATTTGGCAAGTGAGTGCACCACTTCATAAGTAGCATCAGGGATTTGGAGAACCTTGACCGATACGGCATTCTCCACACCTGATAAATTATCCTGCATCCCGTCGCCGACCCTGCTCAAGATAGGACCTTGAACTTCGACAACTTCTAACTTATCTTTCAAATACTGGGTAAAAGTGTTTTTGACAAAGGAAATCTCTTCTTGTTGATGAATAAAACTTTTCTTCATAAACTACTCCTCAAAAAATTAATTAAAAGCATTATACACCTATTTCCAAGAAAAGAAAAGACCAAATATAAAAAAATCAGTGCTCCTTCGAACACTGATGTCATGAACCTTTTAGTCATTTCGACCGAAGATACGTAAAATACTTAGGAAGAGATTGATAAAATCAAGATAGATACTGAGAGCCATTGACACAACCCAACCTGTCGCTACACGGCCTTGTGATTGTTCATAAGCAAGACGAATTCTTTGGTTGTCCCAAGCAATCAACCCTGAGAAAACCAAAACCATGGCTACGCTAATCATATAATCAAAGAAGCCGCTAGCCAAGAAAATATTAACTACCATGGCAATCAGCAAACCGATAAGAGCCGCCATCATAGCCCGACCAAGGCCACTCAAATCTTTCTTGGTGAACATGCCAACTGCCGCCATGACAAAGAAGAGAAGGGCGCTAGACACAAAGGCGGATAAAACTGTACCCGGAGTATAGAAGGCCACCACAAAACTAAGAGTAAAGCCGTTTAAAACAGAGTAAAGTAAAAATACTGGAAGAGCCGCTGGGCTATTTTTGGCAGCCATACTACTTGCAACAAAGACTAGAGCAAGTTCTGCAAAAGTTGCAATCATCAACCAGAGACGGCCATGCATTAAAAAGTAGACCAATTGAGCCTGAAAGACTGTCAACATCAAAGCTGACACGAGAGCCGATAGACCAATCCCAAGTCCCACAAAGGCATATACCTTAGCATAAAATTGATTGAGACCTGAACGTTCTTGAATAATCGTTTGATTCATTCTGATTCTCCTTTTTCTATAAATATGTCTTGATTATAACAAAGATTTTATAAATTAGCTGAAATAAAACATCAATATGCCTGCTGCAACTGCCACGTTGAGACTCTCTGCTTGACCTTTCATGCCTATATGAACCAGCTGATCAGCACTCTCAGCCATGACAGAACTAATTCCTTGTCCTTCATTTCCCATGACTAAAACAAAGTTCTCTAGTGAAGAAAGCTCACGATAATCCTTTGACTCTCTCGATAAGGTCGTTGCCAGAATGGGTAAATTGCTCTTCTTTGCCTCTTCTACAAAGCTGGCAAGAGGCATACGATAGATGGGCAAGTGAAAATGACTTCCTTGCATGGAACGCAGGGTCTTGAGACTGTAGATATCTGCTGACTTTTCTGAAACAATGACCCCTGTAAAACCTGCAGCATCCGCCGTCCGAATCATGGTCCCCACATTACCAGGATCTTGAACATCCTCTAAAAATAGAAACTTGCCCTGATGGAGTTCAGGCAGTCCCACTTCTTCTTTTTGAATCACTGCAACAATCCCTTGAGGAGTTTGCGTATCTGCCAAATCCAGCAAAATCTCCTCTGAAACCCAGATAGTTTGAGGAAAAGTCGCTAGCTGATCTCGGTAACTTTCTAGGGCAAAAATCTTCTCAATCGTCACTCCAGCTTGAACAGCTTCTTCGAATAAGTGCCAGCCCTCGATCAAATAAGCAGACTTTCGATATTTTTTTTGATGTAATTTCTTGGCATTTTTTACCACAGAATTGGCTTTTGAGGTTATAATAGTCATAGAAATATTATAACACAATCAAAGGGGTTTGGTATGCAAAAGGTTAGAATGATTGCCCAAGGCAGGGTGCAAGGTGTTGGTTTTCGCTGGGGTGTTTATACTTTAGCTCTTGAAATCGGTGGCATCACTGGTCGTGTCTGGAATAATGACGATGGCACAGTGGAAATTCTTGCTCAGGCAGACTCCTCTGCCACTATGGCAAAATTTATCCAAGAAATCCGAAAAGGTCCGACACCTTTTTCAAAAGTTACCTATCTAGATGTACAAATGAGCAACTTTTCATCCTATTCGGACTTCAAAGTCGCAAATTAGGTCTCTAGAACTATTGTATATTTTACAAAAAAACAGTAGAATAGAAAGGTATAATTTTTAAAGAAGGAATGAAAACATTGAAATCTATTAAACGTTTTGCCCTCTCTGCTATGGGAGTGGCTATGCTACTCGTCTTGACAGGCTGTGTCCAAGTAGACAAAGCAACAGGTAAGCCAATTGGTCCCGTTTGGGATTTCTTGGGTGCTCCGATGGGAGAAGCTATCAAGTACTTCGCTACTGATAAAGGTCTAGGCTTCGGGGTCGCTATCATTATCGTAACCATTATCGTGCGCTTGATTATCTTGCCACTTGGTATCTACCAATCATGGAAAGCAACTCTGCACTCTGAAAAGATGAACGCCCTCAAGCACGTCCTTGAGCCACACCAAACGCGTCTCAAAGAAGCAACGACTCAAGAAGAAAAACTCGAAGCCCAACAAGCTCTCTTTGCCGCTCAAAAAGAGCACGGCATCAGCATGTTTGGTGGTGTAGGATGCTTCCCTATCCTCCTTCAAATGCCTTTCTTCTCAGCTATCTACTTTGCTGCCCAACATACTGAAGGGGTTGCTCAAGCAAGCTACCTAGGCATTCCTCTAGGTTCTCCAAGTATGATTTTGGTTGCCTGCGCAGGTGTCCTTTACTATCTTCAATCGCTCCTTTCACTTCACGGAGTAGAAGACGAAACGCAAAGAGAACAAATCAAGAAAATGGCTTACGTGAGCCCAATCACGATTGTTGTCTTCTCCCTCATTTCACCAGCCAGTGTCACACTTTACTGGGTTGTCGGTGGTTTCATGATGATTCTCCAACAGTTTATCGTCAACTATATCGTTCGTCCAAAACTTCGCAAAAAAGTCCGTGAAGAACTGGCAAAGAACCCACCAAAAGCAAGTACTTTCTCTACACCAAGTGGACGAAAAGACGTTACCCCTGGACAACCAACTGCTATCACAAGCAAGAAAAAACACAAAAATCGCAACGCTGGAAAACAACGTTCGAGATAAAGCTACGTAAATTATCCAATAATTAAAAAACGAATGAATGATAAATAGTTTTCATCAACTAGATATCATCATTCGTTTTTATTATCTACCGTTACATCTTATACTAGTCGAAAAAGTTAAATAGTTTAAAAGCTCACATATAAAAACTATTCAATCATAAATTAACAAGTAAATCACTATGATTTAATACAATTCACAGTTATTAAAACTTCTGCTCCCTCGTCTCTATTTCTAAGCTCAACTCGGCCTTTGTGTAGTTTTGCAACTCTACATACAAAACTTAGTCCAATACCATAATGTTGCTCTTTATACGATCTAGCTTTATCCATACGATAAAAGAGCTTTCCAAAATTAGTTAAAACTTCCTCTGGAAATTCCGAACCATTATTCCATATACCTATTTTCAATTCCTTCCCCTCTTGCTCTACTCTAATTTTAATTTTAGGATTCTGTTTATCAGCGTATTCCAAAGCATTTGTTAAAATATTTTGTATGGCACGAATCAGAAGAGATTGATTTATATAATAGTTTTCAGTTCCTTTCACATTTTGTTCAAAAGAAAACTTCATCTGATTTTTTATCAAAAAAGAGACTTCTTTCTCTAATTCATTGATAAAATCTGAAGAGGAATACTCCGTCCAACCTGTCTCATCATCATAATAGGTTTTAGAATAGTGAATCAATTGATTGAAATAATCTAGTAACTGTTGACTAGCTCTTTCTATATCTGCTAAGCATTCTTGAGATTGGTCGTTTTCAGTTATCGTCTGCAAAAATTCCACATTTCCCCTAATAATGGTTAAGGGAGTTTTTAAATCATGAGAAGCTGCTGAAACCTGAAACATCAAATCTTCCTTCTGCTGTTTCTCATTAACTATTAATTGTCGAATTCTATCTTGCATCACAATAATCCGATTTCCTGTCTCGCGAAATTCTTTAACCGTTAAACTTTCTGTACATTCCTTCTTCAACCACATACTATTTTCATAAATCAAAGTCATTTCATAACTCAGTTTTTTCAACAATTTTCCAATGTGATAACTTATTAGAACAATCAATAAAACACAAATATATATCCATGATGACACATTAAAAAAGATTGATAGAACACCACTATTGTTTAAAGTTTTCCCATCTTCATTTATTTGTATAGATACTGAAGCTAAGGGAATAAGATAGGCCATTAGTAAGCCAAGACTAAACTGCCAAATAATTCTCCAACAGGTTTCTCGAATTAATTGTCTAAAACTTTTGATTCTACCCATTGATATCCTCCACCGTATAAGGTTTTAATTGGATTTAATTGATAAGGTTTCAACTTTTGACGAATTTGATAAATGTACTCTGAAACCGAACGTAAGAGCGCTTCTGAACTTTGTGGATATAGATAATTATAAATTTCCTCAATAGAATATATTTTACTTGGGTTGCTTGCCAAAAGATTCACTATGTCAAATTCCCTCCTTGTCAGAGCAATCTTATCATCGTTTACAAATAGTTCCTTACTATCCGTATATAGTATAAGCTTCCCAATCTTTATTTGATGAACATTTCCTTTAATCCGTTCTTCACGACGTAAGTGCATTTTAACACGTGCTAACAATTCTTGCATACTAAAGGGCTTCATAATATAATCATCAGCACCTGCATTAATTCCAGCTACTAAATCTTCATCCATATCCTTAGCAGTTATAAAACAGATAGGAACAGTTATCTGTTCGCGAATCATCTGACAGATCTCTAAACCACTAACAGGCATCATAATATCTAATAGAATCAAGTCAAAGCCTGTAAAATCACAAAGATCAATCTCTTCTATCTTATTTCGTATGACTACTTCATATTTTTCATATTCTAGTACTTTTTTTATTAGGCGAAGAATAGCGAGATCATCATCTACCACCAAAATTTTATAAGCCATAACTCACCCTCCTAACTATATTATAGCACTAACCAAGAAAAAGACAGGACATCCCCTGTCTTTAGCGTACATTTCTTCCTATAAGTATCAATGTAGCAAATAGAAAAACAATTAATAACCAAACTATTTGTATCCCTAAGCCTTGCCACACTGGATAATAAAGCGACAAGGGATGGGTATAAAAACAATTCATACTAGCTAGTAATGGTAAATTTCTAAAAAAAGAACTGAATTGTAGTAACATTTGTCCCAACCCCAATAAAAGGGATAAACTGATTCCCAAAATTAAGATAAAAGACTGGGAAATAAATACAAAAATACCACTTAAAAGAGAGAAGGTTAGAATAGAAATACATGCTGGAAATAGGATTGTCAGAACATGTTTAATATTACTCAAAAGATTGATATTGTAGTATCCTTGGGCGATTAGTATACATAATGATATTACAGCGACCAATAATACAATTTCCACACATAATACAATAGCTAGTTTACAGATTATAAATTTCAAACGATTTGGACATGTAAGAAAACTGGTACGAAGGCTAGAACCTGTAAATTCCTGACCTATAAATAGAACCGCTAGACTAACGAAACCTGCCTGTCCTAAATAGAGACTTTGCAGTAGCTGTTCCAAAACAAACTGTAGAGTCAACTGGTCTGGCTTACTATTTAAAAAAACAACCATCGCCGGAATACACAGTAATAGAGCACCTATAATCAACCAGTGCCAAGGATTCATAATAAACTTGAGATACTCACTTTTAAGTTGTTCTTTCAACTTATTCACCTCCTCCAATATCTGACTTGAGTAAGCGGTAAATTGCTAAAGCCAAGAATGAGAAGTTCCAACAAAGTAAAAATAAAATATGTTGTAAACTATTATGTTCTAAAATTTGAGGAGATGTAGCAATCAATCCTTGCCCCAATGCAACTGGAAGAAATTTTGCAGCCGATATATAGTTTGCTAAGAATGTTCCTAAATTGTAGACTTGAGGAAGCAAAAATAATAGAGGAACAATGGCTGTTTTAAATGTCAAAGCCATAATATAGGCCAGCAGTCCCAACAAAGTCCAAGCTATACTGGCTAAAAATATATAGAACCAAACTGTTCCATTTAGTAAAAAAAGCAATAAGCCATCTTGTCCTAAAACATAATGTGTCATGTTAATTGTCAAGAATATTGATAGAAAGGAAATGATAAAAGAAAATATAAGCCAAACTAATGTTTTTGAAACTAGGAAAGTACTTCGATTTGTAACAGAGAGGAGGCTTGTACGAATAGCCAAGCCTTTGTATTCCTCGGCTCCGTAAATTGAGCCTAGGATAATCATAATAAAAACACCAAATAAAGTGACATCAAAACCTAAAAATTCAATAGGAGGTAAGGCCTCTGCTAAATCTGGATTTGTCTCTGGTGTAGCATGGATACCAACTGAAACAATTTGAGAAGCACCAATATTTGCTAAAAACGTTTGAAATACCAGTATCAAGAATAGTACAACATGAGTAGCTCTATTATAAAGTAATTTCAATATTTCAGAATGAAGAGAGTAAATAAGTGCCATGTCACTTCCCTCCCTCTGTTAAACTAAAGAAGACTTCCTCTAGTGAAGAAAGATTTTTCATCACTTCTTGTAAAGTCCCTTTTATAAGAACTTTTCCTTTATTTATGATAACTACATCATCTGTTACTGCTTCCACTTCCGATAATATATGAGATGACAGTAAGACGGTCTTCCCTTCTTGAGCTTGTTTTTTTATAAACTCTCTAAACCACCGAATTCCTCTTGGATCCAACCCATTAGTCGGTTCATCCAATATCAGATATTGAGGATTTCCTAATAGAGCTGTTGCAATTCCCAAGCGTTGTCCTTCTCCTAATGATAATTTCCCAATTTTAGATTTTTTCTTATGACTAATATCCACCATATCCAAGACTTGTTCAATTCGCTGACTGGATATCCCATTACTAGCAGCAACAATTTTCAAATGTTGATAAACAGTCCGATCATCAGGAGCTCCTACACTGTCAAATGAAGCTCCTACAGTCTTTAGAGGAAATTTTAATTCCTTATAAGTTTGATCTCCAATTTTGGTAAGACCAGATGTTGCTTTGTCTAATCCTAATAAAATACGTAAGGTTGAACTTTTACCAGCTCCATTTGGACCCAGGAAAGCAGTCACTTTACCTGCTTTTGCTTCAAAAGAAATATCTTTTAAAATTTGAGTTTGGCCATACGACTTACATAAATTTTTAATGGTAATACTTTGTTCCATAGATGTTCTCCTATTCTATTTAATATTTCTAAAAGTAACTATATCTTATACACTCATTTTCGGATTTTTTTCAGAATTTAGAGAGTAAAAAAGATTTAATACTCAATGAAAATCAAAGAGCAAACTAGGAAGCTAGCCGCAGGCTGCTCAAAACACGGTTTTGAGGTTGTAGATAAGACTGACGAAGTCAGTCACATATATACGACAAAGCGACGCTGACGTGGTTTGAAGAGATTTTCGAAGAGTATAAAATTTTGTTTCATTTAATTATCTATATTTGTGTAAATTTAAAAGCCCGATGTTTCCATCAGGCTTCTTTTTTATCCATGTACACGTTTCATATAGTCTTGGTAACTTTCGGTATCCATGAGCTTTTTAGCGTTCTTGACGCGATCTGCTGTTGGTGGTTTAACCCCTTCGAGGGAATATGGAATTCCCAGTTCACGCCACTTGAACTCACCCATGGTGTGATAAGGTAGAATTTCAAACTTATCAACATTTTTGAGGGTCTTGACGAACTTACCAAGTTCAATCAAGTCATCATCTCTATCTGTCAATCCTGGAACTAGCACGTGGCGAATCCAGACAGGTTTTCCAATATCTGATAGATACTGGGCACAGGCCAAGATATTTTTATTGGTTTGGCTAGTGACAATCTTGTGCTGTTCTTCGTTGATTTCCTTGATATCCAAGAGGACCAAGTCAGTGACAGCCATGAGTTTGTTAAACTTCTCAAGGTAACGTGGTTTATTACGGAAAGGAAGGGCACAGGTATCCAAGGTACAGTGGATTCCGTGTTCTTTGGCCTTGGTAAAAAGGGCAATCAAGAAATCAATCTGCAAGAGGGCTTCTCCTCCACTGACTGTAATCCCACCCTTATTTCCCCAGAAACCACGGTAGCGCAAGGCTTCTGTCAAGACATCATCTACCGTCCGTTCACGTGATTTATTGGACTCCATAGCCCAAGTGTCAGGGTTGTGGCAATACTGGCAACGCATGTGACAGCCCTGCAAAAAGACAATAAAGCGAATACCAGGCCCATCTACTGACCCAAAGCTTTCTGTCGAATGCACCATTCCTGTCACTTGTCCATAATCAATTGTTTCTTCAGACATATCGTTACCTTCCTTGAAAACGTTTTATAGTTTTATTATATCACGACTTGAAGGAAAAACAAGATTTTTGCCTATTTTTTAGAAAACAATCTGTTTTTCAATTTCATTTTCAATTACTTATCATTTTATTCTTCAAAATCAAAGCCATACAAGGTTGCAAAGTAGTCCTCAGGGCGCTCTGCACGGCGGATTTGACGGGTCTTACCTTCTTCGGTATAGAGGATTTCCGCAGAACGAAGTTTGGCGTTGTACTGGTAGCCCATTGAAAAACCGTGGGCACCTGTATCATGAATGACCAGCAAATCACCGATTTCTGTATGAGGCAGTTCGCGATTCACTGCAAATTTATCATTGTTTTCACAGAGTGAACCAACCACATCTACCACTTCAGCTGGTCCATCTGGATGTGTCATGTTAGTAATATGATGGTAGGCTCCATACATAGCTGGACGCATGAGGTTGACTGCTGATGCATCCACACCTAGATAGGTACGGTAGGTTTCCTTCTTATGAGTGACTCTTGTGACCAAAGCACCGTGAGGTGCCAACATAAAACGACCCAATTCGGTGAAAATCTTAACCTGACCAAGACCTGCTGGCGTAAGGACCTCTTCATACACCTTACGAACTCCCTCACCAATCAAGGCAATATCATTTGGCTCCTGGTCTGGACGATAGTTGACACCAATACCGCCAGAAAGATTGATAAAGTCTAGCGAAATGCCCAACTTTTCCTTGATTTCAACAGCCAATTCAAAAAGCTGACGAGCCAACTCTGGGTAATAGAGATGGGTGACGGTATTGGACGCTAGGAAGGAGTGAATCCCAAAAGTCTTGGCTCCTTTTTCCTTCAAGATGGCAAAAGCTTCAAAGAGCTGGTCCTTGGTCATACCAAACTTGGCTTCTCCAGGATTGTCCATAATATCTGTTCCCAGTTCAAAAACGCCTCCAGGATTGTAACGACAAGAGATAATTTCTGGAATGCCTGCTGCACGCTCTAGATGTTCAATATCTTCAAAGGCATCCAAGTTAATGGTCGCACCCAATTCACGTGCATAGGCGTATTCCTTGTCTGGCGTATTGTTTGAAGAGAACATGATCTCAGAACCAGGGAAATTCAGTTTATGACTCATCAAAAGCTCCACATAACTAGAGCAGTCCACACCGCAACCTTCCTCTTGGAGAATTTTCAAAATAGCTGGAGTTGGAGTAGCCTTAACTGCAAAATATTCCTTAAAGCCCTTGTTCCACGAAAATGCTTGGTTGACGGCTCTTGCCTTTTCACGAATTCCCTTCTCATCATACAAGTGAAAGGGAGTCGGGAACTCGGCAACAATCTTTTCTAAGTCTTCTTTATTGATAAATGGTGTTTTCATAAGTTTCCTTCTATTCTATTTGCAAAGAAAGGCTGGGACAATCGTTCCAACCTTTAGTTCTATCTCTTATTTATCTTCGTCAAAGATATTGCCAACCTCAACATCGATGGTTTGGTTCTTGACATCAATATTGGTTACCTTCAAGAGTGACTTGTAGTCAAACTGCTTTTCACGTTCTTCTTGGGCATTATCCGCAAAGACTGCTACACCAGCCAATTCCGAATCAAACTCACGCAAGAGACTAATCATCCCATTGACAGTTCCGCCGCCTTTCAAGAAGTCATCCACAATCAAGACACGGCTGCCTGCCTTGAGACTGCGTTTTGAAAGAAACATTTTCTCAATGCGATCTCCACTTGAACCGGATACATAGTTGACGCTGACAGTTGAACCTTCGGTAATTTTCAGGTCACGGCGCACAATAACAAAGGGAACATTGAGGACATTGGCAACTGCATTTGCAAGTGGAACACCCTTAGTAGCTACTGTCATAACCGCATCAATTTTTTGGTCCATAAAGCTCTTGGCAATAATGCGACCAATATTTTTCAAGATAGCTGGTGTACTAAGCAAATCAGACAGGTAGATATAGCCACCTGGCAAGATACGGTCACTTTCTGACAACTTAGCACGCAAGTCCTCAACCATTTCCTTGGCATCATGGCTTGAGATTGATGGTGTGAAAATGACACCACCACCAGCACCAGTTACTGTCTGGATATGACCGATTTCAATTTCCTCAAAGGCTCGTTTGATAATGACGATATCCTCTGAGATGGATGATTTAGCAGATTCATACTTTTCAGCAAAAGTATTGAGACTAGTTAGTTTATAAGGATTATTAATCAAATAGTTGGAAATGACAACCATTCGATCACTTCTTCTTAATTTCATTTCTATTTCCCATTTCATTTAATTTTGATATTTTATCTATTATACCATATTCACATAAAAAAACGAACATTCTTATCCTAAAAAATGCTCATTTTTCTTAAATTGTTAATCTAAATCTGGTTTATAGAAGGAACGATTGTCCATAGCGAAGATTTTATTGGTCATCTCTCCTTTATCTACCAAAGCAAGAGCTGTTGACATCATCATCATGCTAGCATCCAGATTGTCAATCATATGGATAATCTCTGCTTCCATAATGCGTGGACGGACTGGACTTCCATACTCAAGTAAGCCATGGTGACTAAGGATTACGTGACGAAGCAGAACGACTTCTTCCTTGGTATCATCGATGCCGAGTTCCATCACTGTCTTGGTAATTTCACTATCAATCAGAGCGATATGCCCAAGGAGATTGCCTCTAACTGTGTATTCGGTCTGGTCTGGTCCCGTCAACTCGATGACTTTAGCTAAGTCATGCAGCATAATCCCTGCATAGAGCAGGCTCTTATTGAGCTGAGGATAGACTTCGCTAATAGCATCCGCCAAACGCACCATGGTCGCCGTATGATAAGCCAAACCCGTTTCAAAGGCATGGTGATTAGTCTTGGCAGCTGGATAGGAGTAAAATTCCTTATCATACTTGGTGTAGAGCTTTCGAACAATCCGTTGCCAAACAGGATTTTCAATTTTAAAAATCATTTGCGACATGTAGTCACGGATTTCCCTGACATCAACTGGCGACTTGACCTTGAAATCAGCTGAATCATTGGGTTCACCAGGCTGAGGCAAGCGGAGGGTAATTTGATTGACTTGAGGGGTGTTGTTATAAACTTCTCGGCGTCCTTTCATGTGGACAACCTTACCTGCGGTAAAGGCCTCAACGTTATGAGGTTGAGCATCCCAGAGTTTCCCTTCAATCTCGCCACTATCATCTTGGAAGGTAAAGGCTAGGTAGTTTTTCCCAGCGCGAGTTTGTCTAAGGTCAGCTGACTTGATTAGGTAAAAGCCTTCAAACAGCTCATCTTTTTTCATGTGACTAATCTTCATATTCTTCCTCATTTTCTTGGAAATGGAGTAGATCAAGCGCAGGCTCACCTTCTGACAACTCAATGTGACGGAGCGTCCGCTCGATAGCTGTGGTGCGACGGTTTAATAATTCATCAATATTGCCAGAGGCATGTTGGAGATGTTTTTGTGCCTTGACCAGAATACCACCAAACTTGCCAAACTCGGTTTTGACACTGGCAAGCGTCTTGCTGATATGGTCGGCACTCTTTTGGATATTAAGGGTTTTGAAACCAACTGATAGGGAATTGAGAAGAGCTGATAGGGTACTTGGACCTGCGACAATAATCTGCTCCTCCCGTCTCAAATCATCAAAGAAGACCGGATTGCGGACGATTTCTGAGTAGAGACCTTCTGTCGGAACAAACAAAACTCCAAAATTGGTCGTCCGAGGTGGTGCTATGTACTTGCTCTTAATATCCTTGGCAAAGCGTTTGACGCTGGCTAGGAGTGACTTGCGACAGCGTTCGATCTCGTCCTTGTCACCAGCTTCATAGGCTTCTTCTAAGCGGTAATAATCTGCCAGTGGAAACTTGGAGTCAATCGGTAAGTAGACATATTCCAGGTCACCCTGTCCAGGCAACTTGATGGCATACTCCACTCGTTCACTAGAGTTTTCAACCGTTGCGTATTCTCGTTCATACTGGGCAGGGGTCATGATGTCCTCAATAATTTGCCCCAATTGCAATTCTCCCAGAATCCCTCGCGTCTTGGTTCCAGAGAGAACCTTGTTGAGGGCGCCGACATCGCGGGCAACTATCTGCATTTCTCCAAGACCACGATTGACAGACTCCAATTGTTTGGAAACTGTCTCAAAGGAGGCCTGCAAGCGTGTCTGTAAGGTTTTTTCTAGTTTTTCCTCGACTGTTTGGCGCATTTGTTCCAAGCGTTGCTCATTTGATTCCTGCAAGGCTTGGAGACGTTGGTCAGTCTTGTCTCTGGTTTGGAGGAGATTATCTGTCATTTCTTGACGAACTTGAGTTAAGCCTTGGTGCAATTCCATTCGAACTTCTTGCAAACGGTCGCTGACAGCTACTTCCAAGTCTTTTTGATCCAACTGGCTGGCTTGTCTGGCTTGTTCAAAACGGTAATCCAACTGGTCTGATAGATGATCTGCCTGATCCTCCAAGCTCTTACTTAGATGTTTTTCCTGTTTATCCTGCCTTTGCCAAATCAGAAAGATACCAGCTAGGTTGGCAATTAATAATAGAACTAATAAACTTTCCATCCTACCTCCTGTCCTTACTATGTAGCACGACCACATAGCCATCTGGGCAAGTCACCGACACTTCCCTATCTATATATTCGTTAGAAGCGTACACTTTTTTAAAGAAAAAATTTTCCTCTGTCAACTCATACTTAGCACCGAGAATGGTCAGCTGGCTATCTCGAACTGGCATAAAGGCAAGATAGTCATAGTCCGAGCGAGGTTCTAGCTGACTGGTCCCTTCTGGACAATAGGCAATTAAATTTTGCCCATCCTCAATTTCTATCTGGCGCATATAAGGCGCCAACTTGGGATTGCTAGGCAAAAAGACATTGGCCAGCATATGATCAATACGGCCACCCAAAGCACCAAAAATAGTAACCTCAGCCTGAGGATTTTGCTCAAAGATGGTTAAGAGAGCCAATTCCAAATCTGTATCATCTTTTTCTGGTTGGGCTTGGACAAAATACTGGGCACGTTTTTGAATCACCTGTCGCTCTTCTTCCGTCACAGAATCAAAATCTCCGACTGCTAGAGTAAGAGGCAAATCTTCTTCCAAGACCCAGAGAGAACCTCGATCCACACCGACAAATCTATCAAAGTCCGTCCGATAATGACCACGATCTCCACCTGCAAAAACGGCAACCCTAGTCCAGTTGTTTTCTGAGAGTTTGTACTCGCTCATTGACATCTCCCTTAAAGACATAGGAACCTGCTACAAAAACGGTCGCACCAGCTTCTTTGGCTTGAGCAATGGTTTGATCATCGATCCCGCCATCGACTTCGATTTCAAAGTTCAAGCCTTTTTCATCACGAAGGGCAACCAACTCACGGACCTTATCCATGGTTTCAGGCAAAAAGGCTTGCCCACCAAAGCCTGGGTTAACTGTCATGACTAAAACTTGGTCAACTAGATGAAGGACGTGCTTGATGGCTTCAACAGGCGTACCAGGATTGATGACAACTGATGGTTTGACACCGAGTGAACGAATTTTTTGGAGGGCACCATGAATATGAGGCGTTGCTTCCACATGGATACTGATGATATCCGCACCTGCACGCGCAAAGTCTTCTAAATGATGCTCTGGATTAGCTACCATCAAGTGGCAGTCAAAGACCATCTTGCTATGAGGTCGAAGAGCTTCGACCACACCTGCACCAAAACTGATTTGTGGTACAAAGTGACCATCCATGATATCGATATGGGCATATTCTGCACCAGTTGCTTCTAGACGTTTGATTTCACGTTCAAAGTTGGCATAATCTGCTGCCAGAATTGACGGAGCAATCTTGTATTGAGACATAGGTTTCTCCTTATTTTGGAATTTTTTTGCTGACTTTTTTATAAGTTTCTCTGCGATTTTCAATCTCACTGAGGAATTGCAGGTAGTTGTCAAAACGGAAGGTGGCAATGATGCCCTCTTCTACTGCTGGTTTCACTGCACAAGATGGTTCATGAGTATGCGTACAAGTACGGAACTTACAGTCGCGACTGACACTAGCAATCTCCGGAAAGGCCTGGTTTAGCTCTTCAGCACTTGATACTTCATAATCTAGCGACGAAAAACCTGGTGTATCTGCGATTTTGCCACCATTGAGATTGTAAAAACTAACAGCTCGAGTAGTATGGCGACCACGGCCTAGACTATCAGAGATTTCTCCCGTCTCTAGATTGAGGTCAGGTGCAATTTTATTAAGTAGGGTTGACTTCCCAACACCTGTCTGCCCCATAAAGACTGTCACTTTGGCTGTCAACAAGGGTAAGAGTTCCTCTTTACTAGTCACAAAATCGTAACCAATAGCACGATAAGTCTTCTCGTAAAAATCCAGTTCTCCCCCATCTTCCAGTAAGTCCATCTTGGAAATATAGACGATAGGATGAATGACCTTATGCTCTAAAAGAACCAAGAAACGATCCAGCAAGTTGCTATTAAAGTCAGGTTCTTTAACGGACATAATGACAACGGCTTGGTCAATATTGACAATAGGCGGACGGACCAGACTGTTTTTCCGTTCATGAATCTTGAGGATATAGCCTTCTGAATTTTCCTCGGCAGAAAAATCTACCCAGTCTCCAACGTAAGGAGTATGGCCTTTTTTACGGAAATTTCCACGCGCGCGTGTTTGATAGACCTGGCCATCACTCTCTACATAATAGAACCCAGCCAAGGCTTTAATGATTTGTCCCTGCATTTTAAAGTCCTTGTCCTTTAAGTGCATCTGCTAGGCTGGCAAATTCTGCCAAGCTGAGAGCTTCCCCACGCACACTTGGTGACAAGCCTGCTTGGTCCAAAGCCTTGGTCAGCTTGTCCTTGACCTCTTCAGTCTTGCCAAAGTAACCTGTCAGGTTATTCCATAAAGTCTTGCGTCGATGAGTGAAACTAGCCTTAGAAACCTTAAAGAAGAAGTTCTCGTCTTCCACTGCTACGGCTGGTTCTGGACGACGCACCATTTTCAAAATAGCAGAGTCCACGTTTGGCGCTGGCACAAAGACCGTACGAGGCACGATGAAAGCAACCTTGGCAGTCATGTAATACTGCACCGCAATCGACAAGCTACCGTAAGCCTTGGTATTCGGCTGGGCTGAAATGCGGTCTGCCACTTCTTTCTGCATCATAACAACAAACTCACTAAAAGGAATCCCACTCTCGATTAAGTGCATGAGAATAGGCGTCGTGATGTAGTAAGGTAAATTAGCCACTACCTTGATTGGCAGGTCAGGATTTTTGAAATTCTGGATATGTTGCGCCAAATCAACCTTGAGAATGTCCTCGTTGACTACGGTAACATTGTCAAAATCACGCAAGGTATCTGCCAAAATCGGTACCAAACGATGGTCAATTTCAAAGGCCATGACCTCTGCTGCACGCTCAGCCAGAAACTCGGTCAAGGCACCAATCCCTGGCCCGATTTCGATGACATTAACCTGGTCATCAATCTCAGCCGTATCCACGATTTTTTGAAGAATATTGGTATCCGTCAAAAAATTTTGCCCGAAGGACTTTTTAAAGGTAAAACCGTGACGCTCCAGCACTGCCTTGGTCACGCTGTAATCTGCAATTCTCATTTATTCTCTTTTCTAATATGAACGACGATATATCCAAACAAAATCATTTCCTCTAGAACCCTGATGAATCAGGTCTTTTAAATAAACATTTGGATTCGTCAATTCTTTTGTTTCTGTATTATAACTTGTTATTGTCTTTCCACCATGTCGTAGAAGCCATTCCGTATCCAATCTAGGCAGATATCTGTCCTTTTGAAGAAAACTACAAAACTCCTCAACTGTCATATCCTCCGGGACATCAAGATCCATCTGATGAGAGAAAACATCATCACCCATACAGACAGAATCTCTATCAACTCGTATTTTCATTTCACTCTTTCCTTGTAAACATCTATTTAAATATTATCAAAGTGAATCCCCTGACATAAATCTACTTACTACTATTGTAACACATTCCCCTTACATTTGGGGTCTGCTTAGCTGTTCTCATAAGATTTCATAGCTTCTTCCACTTCTGCCAAGGTAACCCCAAACAACTCTAGGCGTTTGAGGAGTTGCTTGCCGTTGGAATAGCCAATTCGGAGAGCCTCTCCTAGATATTCTCGTCGCTTACGGCTGTCTGCCCCTGCTAGAAAACCAAGGCGAATCAAGTCGCTACGACTGATATCAAACTGACTCTCATGTTCAAATTGTTCTGTAATCTGAGCTAGAGCCATTTTCAGGTCTTCATAGCTGGCATGCTCAATTCCCAGAGAACGGCCCTTGGTCTTGGACTTGGGAACAGCTTCATCTCGTTTGAGGAAGGCATGCTGAACTGTTGGAATAGCCGTCATAATCATGCGACGAATCCGCTCCCCATTAAAATCTGGGTCTGTAAAGACAATGACTCCATGAAGCTCATGTAGGCGCTGAATACGTGCAATATCTTGCTCATTGATGGCAGAACCTCGTGTCTCATAGGTCTCTACATCGAAATAGCGTTTGAGATTGGCCGTATCATCGCGCCCTTCGACCACGATAACTTGGGAAATTTTTTCTTTCATTACTTGCTGTCCAATCCAAAAATTCGTTCTGCATTTGCAGTTGTTATCGCCGCTAGCTCTTCTGTCGTCATACCACGTAAGTCGGCGATAAAGTCCACTACATAGCGAGTGTAGGCTGTTTTATTTTCACGACCACGTTTAGGAACAGGAGCCAAGTAAGGCGCATCCGTCTCCACCAAAATCTTGTCCAAAGGAAGTTCTCTAGCCGCCTCTTGGATGTCGGTGGCCTTCTTAAAAGTCACCACTCCTGAGAAGGAAATAGTCATGCCAAGCGCGACAAACTTCTCTGCCCACTCAAGAGTCCCTGAAAATGAGTGCATAATCCCACCACGAGGACCAACGCCCTCACTTTTGATAATCTCATAGGTATCTTCCAGCGCATCACGAGTATGGACAACAAAAGGTAAATCCAAGTCCTTAGATAACTGAATCTGACGGCGAAAAACCTGCTCCTGCACCTCTTTTGGCGCTGTCATCCAATGGTAGTCCAAACCAATCTCACCTAAAGCAACAACCTTGGGATGCTTGAGCTTATCAAGCAAGTAGGCTTCAATCTCCTCCGTGTAAGTCCCTGCTTCTGTCGGATGCCAACCAATAGTCGCATAGAGCTGGTCATACTCATCTACCAACTCCAAGGCACGCTCAATCGTCGGTTTATCAAAACCAACAATATTCATCTGTGTCACACCCATCTCAGCAGCTAAGGCGATTTCTTCTGCCTCATGACCTGCAAATTCTTCTACATTCAAGTGTGTATGTGTATCAAAAATCATCTCTTCTAACCTCGTTTTCTATCTTCTATTATACCAAAAAACTGCCCTCTCTCCTCATCTGTACAAAATATTCTAAAATCCATCGTCGTCTCTTGACGCTATTTTCCCAAAGCAGTATAATAGCACTTATTGAAATTTTCAGAAAAGGAAAATACAATGTTTACAAAATTAAAACAGACCTTTATCGGTCGTCCTCTTAAGTCCTTAACAGAAGGCGAGGGAGGTCTGCTGGGAAAAATGCAGGCCTTGGCCATGTTGTCAAGCGACGCTCTATCTTCCATTGCCTATGGGCCTGAGCAAGTAGTCCTCGTCTTGGCTAGTCTCTCTCCTCTTGCGATATGGTGGAGTCTTCCTATCGGCCTCTTTGTCCTCCTACTCCTAGCTAGCCTGACCGTCTCCTACCGTCAAATCATCCATGCCTACCCTCAAGGAGGAGGGGCCTATATGGTTACTCGAGAAAATCTATCTCCCGAACTTGGCTTAATTGCTGGAGGTAGTCTGCTGGTTGACTACATGCTGACTGTGGCGGTATCGGTGTCATCTGGAGCCGATGCTATCACAGCAGCTCTCCCTGCTCTCCACCCTTACAACCTCCACATTTCCATTTTTCTAGTTTGCTTGCTTATGCTCTTGAATTTACGGGGCTTAAAAGAATCTGCCAGTTCACTGATGATTCCTGTCTATCTCTTTATCATCAGTACTGTCTTTCTCTTGCTCTACGGAATCTTTCAACTAATGACAGGGTCTCTCAGCTATCAGGCAACTTCACCTATTGGGCATGCTGCTCCGAGCCTGTCTATCGTTCTCATTCTAAGAGCCTTTACCAGCGGCTCTGCCTCTCTGACAGGAGTTGAAGCTATTTCAAATGCCGTTCCCTTTTTCAAGGCTCCGAAAGAAAAGAATGCCGCTCAGACCTTGACCATCATGGCCTTGATTTTAGGTTTTCTTTTTGCAGGCATTACCTTCCTAAACTACTGGATGGGGATTATGCCTCAACACGGAGAAACTATTCTTTCACAGATGGCTCAAGGCATCCTTGGTAATTCCTTCTTAGGTCACCTTGGCTATTATATCTTCCAATTCTCCACAGCCTTGATTTTGGCCGTAGCTGCAAATACTGGCTTTTCGGCCTTCCCTATGCTAGCTTACAATATGGCTAAAAACAAATACATGCCCCATCTCTTTATGGAAAAAGGAGACCGCCTAGGCTACTCTAATGGAATTTTAACTCTGGCTTTTGGGGCTATGATTCTTCTTCTCATTTTTAATGGCAATACCGAACGTTTGATTCCCCTTTATACTATCGGGGTCTTCGTTCCCTTTGCCCTTTCTCAGACTGGGATGATTCGCCATTGGAAAAAAGAAAAAGGGGCAAATTTCTTAAAACCTGCCCTTGCCAATATCCTTGGAGCTATCATTTGCTACGCTATCGTGCTAATCCTGCTCTTTTTCCGTCTCAGTGATATCTGGCCTTTCTTCCCGATTATTCTCGTACTCACCCTACTTTTCTTGGCCATTCACAGTCATTACCAAAAAGTTGCCCAACAACTACGACTCTATGAAGGAATCGAAAAACGTACTTACGACGGCAATCTGGTTCTGGTCCTCGTAGGAAATGTCACCCGAGTCAGCGTTGGAGCCATTAACTACGCCCAAAGTATCGGTGACGAAGTCTTAGCCATGCACATTTCTACTAAGGAAACAGCAGAGAAAGACCAAGAAATTCTCCAAGAATTTGCCGATTACTTCCCAACCATTACTCTGAAAAATATCAAGACCAGCTACCGCGATATCATCACGCCTACTGTCAAGTATGTCAAACGGATATCCGAGGAAGCCCAGAAAAAGAACTATACAGTCACTGTTCTGGTACCCCAGTTTATCCCTAATAAACCTTGGCAAAATATCCTGCACAATCAGATGAGTCTCAAACTCAAATACGCCCTTCGTTGGCACCAAGACGTCGTTGTCGCTAGCTACTCATATCACTTAAAAGAATAAAGAAAAGGCCCTACCAGAACCAATAAGCGTCTGGTAAGGCCTTTTTCTGAATCCTATCACTATGCTTAACTGCAAAGCATGACTAGGAATATTATTGAATGTGGTTAGCTAAATCTTCCTGAGCTTTTTTATTTGACTCAGCTTTTTCTTTTAGCCATTTTTCGTAGAGTTCTTGGTACTGTTTAACAGTTACTGGCTCTTTTTGTAATTCAACATATTTGTAGTTATCCGCATTTCCTTTATGACCAACGAATGAGAATGGTCCTGTAAACGGTACAGTCTTACGGAAGATTGGGTTAGCTCCACCACTTTGAACTGGTAGGAACAAGGCGCTATCTGTCAACCAAGCTTGGGCTTCAGCATATTTTTCATAGCGAGCTTGAGTATCTGTGATTTCTGCGTCTGCCTGATCCAAGAGTTTCTTGTAGTCAGCAAGACCAATCTTGTCCTTAACTTCCTTGTCTTTTCCTTCAGACAAGCCCATGTTTTTCAACTGAGAACCTGTATCTGGATTAAGGATATCTAGGTAAGTTTTAGGATCTGAGTAATCTCCACCCCATCCTGAAATGTCGATGTCATAGTCTTTTTGTTCTGCTGTATCTGCAAAGTAGGTTGCTTGGTCTTTTTCATCTGGAGAAAGTTGGATAACATCGATGACCACATTCTCCTTACCAAGGGTTTCTTCCACTGTTTGTTTGAAAGAGCCGGCCTGTTGTACATCTAACTTAGCAGTCTGGTCAACTGGCATATCCAAATGAATTGGGAAAGTTACTCCCTGAGCTTGAAGACTTTCTTTGGCCTTCGCAAACTTCTCTTTGGCCTTTTCAGGATTCAAGAAGGCTTGTTTACCATCGTTTAGGTCGATATTTGCCCAATCTTTACCGTAGTTGACAATTTTCTCATTGACAATATCACCGAAGTTCTTATCACCAACTTGGACAAAGTTACTTGGTGTAACCGTGTTACGCAAGATACGGTCTGCTCCATCTTCACCATTTGTCTGTGCTGCATAGGCATGACGGTCAAAGGCAAAGTTGATAGCTTGACGGAAATCTTTATTCTGCATAGCTGCGCGTGAATCTGTCTTTTCCTTATCAGACTGTTTCATCGTCTGCTTATAGCTTTGACGATTAACGTTGAAAAGATAGTAGAAAGTAACTGAGTTTTGTGGTGTATAGGTAATCTTGTCCTCATTTCCCTTCTTAAGCTCAGCAAATACTGAACTTGTTGGGAAAATACGACCATCTGTATAGTTACCATCCAAGAATCCTCTTGCAATACTGTCTTGGTCAGAACCGTCAAAGAAAGAGAGTTTCACTTTCTCGATTTTGACATTGTCCTTATCCCAGTAGTTAGGGTTTTTATCAAACTCAATCAAAGATTTTGATGTGAAGGACTTAAACAAGTAAGGACCATTTGACAAGATACTTGATGGTGTCACACTTCCAAAGTCATCTCCCTTAGACTTCAAGAAAGCTTCATTTACAGGACTAAGAATACTTGCTGTTGTTTTAGAGTTCCAATAACTCTCAGGTTGGTTGAGAGTGTATTGTAGCGTGTAATCATCCACCGCCTTAACACCAACAGTTGCAAAATCAGATGATTTCCCTTCAACATAGTCTGCTAGTCCCTTGATAGAGTCTTGTACCAAGTACAAGTTTTCAGCCTTTTTATCAGCCGCATACTTGAGACCAGTCACAAAGTCATGAGCTGTTACATCCGCATACTCTTCTCCTTCAGAAGTATACCATTTAGCTCCCTGACGGATTTTATAAGTGTAAGTCAAACCATCTTTTGACACTGTCCATGACTCAGCCATAGACGGGATGAGATTGCCATACTGGTCATTTTCTAACAAACCATCAATCAAGTTGGTTGTGATACTAGATGTAGAATCTCGTGTAGAGGTAATATAATCCAAGGTATCTGGGTTATTGACAAAGATATAAGAGTAAGTCTTGTCTGCATTACTTGATTGGGAAGACCCACATGCCGCTAGAGCTAGACCTGCTGTCAAAGCCATAGCTCCAAAAAGCATAACTTTTGATTTCTTCATGATTATTCTCCATTTTTACAGTATGTGAAATATTATACACTATTTGAGCAAAAATATAAAGCCTTTTGAACTTTTTTTACAAAAATAAAAATCAGTAGACTCGAGTTCCTACTGATTTTTGTTATGGTTCGTTTGGATTATGCAGCCAAAACTTTGCGTCCTTTACGACGACGAGCTGCCAATACGCGACGACCGTTTTTAGTTGACATACGGTTACGGAATCCGTGTTTGCGCGCACGACGAAGTTTACTTGGTTGATAAGTACGTTTCACGATGAATACCTCCTCATAGATTTTGTATTCGTTTAGCCGGCTATAAAGTGATCAGTTACTAAACATACTTTACTATTCTATCTGATTCTTTCACTTTTGTCAATAGCTCAAGGCAAATGTTTCCAGCTTTTTCGAATGTAAGCCCTATCTACGATACTGTTTTAAGAATCGAGTCATCTTTTCTTGGATTTGGGCCAGTTCATCAACACGAGGAAGGTAAACGATACGGAAGTGGTCTGGTTCCTGCCAGTTAAAGCCTCGACCATGAACCAAGAGAACCTTTTCCTGCTTCAAGAAATCAAGGACAAACTGCTCATCATCATCGATGCGGTACATATTGCGGTCGATTTTAGGGAAGATATAGAGTCCAGCCTTGGGTTTAACAGCAGATAAACCTGGAATATCTTGAATGGCATTGTAGATGAAGTTTCTTTGCTCGTAAATTCGTCCACCAGGAAGGAGCAATTCATCAACTGATTGGTGACCACCCAAGGAAGTTTGTACGACTTGTTGGGCCAAAACGTTAGAGCAAAGGCGCATATTGGATAGCATATTGAGCCCTTCGATATATCCCTTGACATGAGTCTTAGGTCCAGACAAGACCATCCAACCCACACGGAAACCAGCAATACGGTGGGATTTTGATAGACCATTCATGCTGACACAGAAAACATCTGGTGCCAAACTAGCCACAGGCGTATGCACATGTCCATCCATAACCATGCGGTCATAGATTTCATCCGCAAAGATAATCAAATCGTTTTGACGGGCAATCTCAATAATCTCCAGCAAGAGTTCCTTCGGATAAAGGGCTCCAGTTGGGTTATTTGGATTGATAAGGACGATTGCCTTGGTATTGGAAGTGATTTTTGACTTGATATCGTCAATATCTGGGTACCATTCTGCAGCTTCATCACAGATATAGTGAACGGCATTTCCTCCAGCTAGGCTGACAGCAGCTGTCCATAGAGGATAGTCTGGCATAGGCACCAAGACCTCATCCCCATTGTCCAAAAGTCCCTGCATGGACATGACAATCAGCTCACTGACACCATTTCCAAGGTAAATATCATCAATATCTACGTTAGGAAATTTCTTCAATTGGCAATACTGCATGATAGCCTTACGGGCTGAGAAAATCCCTTTGGAGTCAGAGTAACCTTCACTATCACGCGCATTCATAATCAAGTCATGAATGACCTCGTCTGGCGCTGTAAAGCCAAATTCTGCTGGATTTCCTGTATTCAGACGTAAAATCTTTTCTCCGTTTGCTCGCATTCGCATGGCTTCTTCCAAAACAGGACCACGGATATCATAAGCAACATGCTCTAACTTACTAGACTTGTTATATTCTTTCATCTTGTTTCCTCAATTCATCAGGATAGTAACATTATACCACTAGAAAGAAAATGCGACAAGTTTACTGAAATGTGTTACTAAAATCCTACAGAAGAAAAACCTCACTAAAAGCGAGGTTAAGACAGAGGAGATAGCAGGTGTTTTGCAAAGACAGATCACATACCAAAAGATAAACCTAGAAAAAGCAAGCCTAAAAAGGAGTCATAGAGAAGATTGAACATGAGGAAAAGCCCCCATATCATCAAGTAATCCCAACGCCCACTTCGTTTAGCGACTAGGAATAATACCAAATGGTAGAGTAAATGAAAGACTAAAAAGCCGATAAAACCTGGATAAAGAAGCGGTACCAGACTCTCTAATTGCCAGATCATGATAACTTCTACCAAGACTGAAACTAGGATAATTCCATAATAAAAGGAATTTGATTTTTGAAAAGAGTTTTTCATCATTCTCCCTCCCTTCACTTATTTCCTGCTATCCTTTCTTTTATTTTATCATATATTTATATAGATTTTAAGCGCTAACATTCTTTTGAAAAATACTTTTTTTGCTTTACTTCTATAGTGAAAAGGTTTACAATTATAGTAAGAAAATTTCAGGAGGTTTCATTATGGCACAACGTTACCAAAATATCATGGTCGCAATCGATGGTTCTAAGGAAGCGGACTTGGCTTTTGTCAAGGGAGTTCATTCTGCTCTACGAAACGACGCTAAACTCACCATCGCACATGTCATTGACACACGCGCTCTCCAAAGCGTATCCACCTTTGATGCTGAAGTTTACGAAGAACTCCAAGTAGACGCTGAAAGTCTGATGAAAGAGTACGAAAAACGTGCTAAAGATGCTGGTGTGGCAGATGTTCACATCGTCATTGAAATGGGAAATCCAAAGACCCTACTGGCACGTACTATTCCCGATGCTGAGGAAGTGGACCTCATCCTTGTTGGTGCCACTGGTCTCAACGCCTTTGAACGCCTCTTGGTTGGTTCTTCATCTGAATACATCCTCCGCCATGCTAAGGTCGATTTGCTGGTTGTGAGAGAACAAGAAAAAACCTTATAGTCGCAAAGAAAAGGAGCCCAGAGCTCCTTTTTACTGTTCTTTTCTCTCTTTATGGCGTTCGTAAGCCTTGAGCTGGCGCTGCAGTTCCTTTTTAATAGCAGGTTCTGGAGCATATTTTTCTTCCCAATCATCTGGTTTTAAAATTTTGTGGGTCACTGGATCAAAATGAGCCTTGCCATCTGGGAAAATTTTCCCCATATTGGCCTGATGGACAATATCAAAAATACGTTCTGGGTCCACCCCCATCAAAACAAAACTACCATAGGTAAAGTAAAGCGTGTCAATCAGGGCATCCACTTGCCCCACCAAATCTTCCTGGGCTGGCGTCTTCTTAGCTACTTTATCTGCTGCCTTATCAAGAGCCTGATGAAGTTGCGATAGAGCTTGACCAAAGTCCTCTTCAGAAGGACTGGCCGCTCGAACAAACTCCACCAATTCTTCTATTTTAAAACCAGCCCTGTGGGTTGCACCTTCTAAATCCCAAGCTCGAGGTTCTTCTTGAGTTCGTTCATCCATCATGTGGTGGAAGGTCTTGACCTTATTGAAATGATAGTCACGGCTGACAAAGACTTTTTCTGAAGCCAAAACACCAAAATGTTCCAAGGCCTTGTGAATTCCGTCTTGCTGATTGCTGGTAGTGATATGCTTGGCAACTTCCTTGACACTGCTACTACCATTTCCCATAGCGACCGACATACCCACACCTGCAAGCATTTCTAGGTCGTTATCTGAGTCACCAAAGGCCATCACTTGGTTGAGGTCAAAGCCATATTCTTTCCCAACTCTGCGAATACCTTCCAATTTAGAATTACCTTGATTGATGACATCCGCTGCAAATGGATTACTACGTGTCAATTTCAAGTCTTCAAAATCAGCTGCTGCCTTCTCAGATTCTTCTGGCGTCATCAACATCAAAACTTGGTAGATAGGCTGATTCATTAGATCAAGCAGGTCTTCTTCCTTTTGGGGAACAACCTTGCTGACCATACGATTAAAGGAATGACTCACCGTCCGAGTTAAAACAGAGGGAACGAAGCGACTGATTCGTTGGGAAAACGAACCCAGACCAAAAGACATGATTTTGGAACCCAGCATGGCATCCTTGGTCCCTAGGGCAATCTCCTTGCCCTCTTTTTTAGCATACGTAATGAGCTGGCGCAAATGTAACTTGGAAATTGGGCTCGTGAACAAGACTCTGTCTTTAGTAAAGATATACTGGCCATTATAGGTTACCGCAAAATCCAGATTCAAATCGTCCATCAATTCCTTAACAAAAAAAGGTCCTCGCCCTGTCGCTACACCAACTAGCACCCCTTGTTCTTTGACAATTTTAATCGCGTCCTTAGTGGATTTCAAAACACTCTTGCGATCGTTGACCAAGGTTCCATCGATATCAAAAAAAACAGCTTTGACTTCCATCCTATCCCAATCTCCCCTTTTGTGATACAATGATTATACCACATTTCAGAAAGAGTGAGTAAATCATGCCTAAGAAAATCCTTGTTTTACATACAGGTGGGACTATTTCCATGCAGGCCGATGCTTCTGGCGCTGTTGTGACTAGTTCAGATAATCCCATGAACCACGTGTCCAACCCACTTGAAGGAATCCAAGTCCACGCCTTGGACTTTTTTAACCTGCCAAGCCCTCATATCAAACCCAATCATATGCTAGCCCTCTACCAAAAAATTAAAGAGGAAGCTGCTAACTACGATGGAGTGGTGATCACACATGGGACCGATACTTTAGAGGAAACAGCCTATTTCCTTGACACCATGGAAGTTCCCCACATGCCAATTGTTCTAACAGGAGCCATGCGCAGCTCCAACGAACTCGGCAGTGACGGTGTTTATAATTATCTGAGTGCTTTGCGGGTAGCTAGCGATGACAAGGCTGCTGACAAAGGAGTTTTGGTCGTTATGAACGATGAAATCCACGCTGCCAAGTATGTTACCAAAACGCATACAACCAACGTCAGCACCTTCCAGACTCCAACACACGGTCCACTTGGTCTGATTATGAAACAGGAAATCCTCTACTTTAAAACAGCTGAACCTCGTGTTCGCTTTGACCTTAATCACATACAAGGCTTAGTCCCTATCATCTCTGCTTATGCTGGTATGACAGATGAGCTGATTGATATGCTTGATTTGGAACAATTGGACGGTTTGATTATCCAAGCCTTCGGAGCTGGTAATATTCCCAAAGAAACGGCTGAAAAGTTAGAAAGCCTTCTGCAAAAAGGAATCCCAGTCGCCCTTGTTTCACGATGCTTTAACGGTATTGCGGAACCTGTTTATGCCTACCAGGGCGGGGGCGTGCAGTTGCAAAAATCTGGTGTCTTCTTTGTTAAAGAACTCAACGCCCAAAAAGCCCGCCTAAAGCTCCTCATTGCCCTCAATGCCGGACTAACAGGACAGGCTTTGAAAGACTATATGGAAGGGTAAGTCTCTTCTCTAAAAACAAATCAGGAAATCTTCACGATTCCCTGATTTTTTCTATTTACGTTTTCGTGTTGAGCGGCGTTCTGTCAAACCATGAGGTAAGAGAACTTCACGTTCTTCCAACTCTTCCTTGTGCATAATCTTAGTCAACATACGCATGCTAATAGCACCAAGGTCATAGAGAGGTTGGGCGATAGTTGTCAAGTTTGGACGGGTAAAGCGTGAGATTTGTGAATCATCACTAGTAATGATTTCAAACTCTTCTGGTACTGACACACCGCGATCAGCCAAACCATTCAAGACACCTGCTGCCAATTCATCACCTGTCACAACTGCTGCAGTTGCATTTGATGAAATCAAGCGTTCTGCCAAGGCATAGCCATCCTCATAAGTGTATTTAGATTCAAATACCAATCCTTCGCTATAAGAAATACCTGCTTTTTTCAAGGCTTCCTTGTAGCCAACCAAACGAACCTTACCATTGATGTCATCCACTAGTGGACCGCTAACGAAAGCAATGCGCTCATTTTCTTTAGCAAGGTAGGTTACTGCATCAATCGTTGCTTGTTTGTAGTCAATATTGACACTTGGAAGCTGATGTTCTACATCCACAGTTCCTGCAAGAACAACTGGTGTCCGAGAGCGAGAAAACTCTGAACGAATTTTTTCAGTCAAGTGGTACCCCATAAAGATGATACCATCCACTTGCTTAGAAAATAGTGTATTGACAACTGAAACTTCCTTGTCATCGTCCTCATCACTATTAGCAAGGACGATATTGTACTTGTACATTTCAGCGATATCATCAATCCCTTTAGCAAGCGTTGAGAAATAGCCATTGGTAATATTTGGGATCACGACACCGACAGTGGTTGTCTTTTTACTTGCAAGACCACGCGCCACGGCATTTGGACGGTAATCCAAACGATCAATCACCTCAAGCACTTTTTTACGGGTGTTCTCTTTTACATTCTTATTGCCATTGACTACACGGCTAACCGTCGCCATTGAAACTCCTGCTTCACGGGCGACATCATAAATCGTTACTGTATCGTCTGTATTCATTCTATTTCCTTTCTATATCATACCTCACGAGACTCCAAAAAAAGAGACGGTATGAAAATTTCGTTTTCATGATTCTACTTATTCCATTTTATCACTATTTGTAAACACTTTCAAGTATTTTTTGAAGATTATTTGAAAAAAATTTCATAGAAAACTATGTTTATAAAGAAAAAAACACCTTTTCTTGATTTTTAATCCTATTTGCTGTATGATAATGGAAAAGAAAGGGGGCAGAAATATGGCTTTTACCAATACCCACATGCGGTCTGCTAGTTTTGGAATTGTTACCAGCTTGCCTGATGATGTCATTGACTCTTTTTGGTATATTATTGACCACTTCTTAAAAAATGTCTTTGAATTGGAAGAAGAACTCGAGTTTCAATTGCTCAATAACCATGGAAAAATCACCTTCCACTTTTCAAGTCAACATCTCCCTACAGCTATTGATTTTGACTTTAACCACCCTTTCGACCCTCTTTATCCGCCCAGAGTACTGGTTTTAGACATGGACGGTAGAGAAACTATCCTCCTCCCAGAAGAAAATGACCTATTTTAATACTCAAGGAAAATCAAAGAGCAAACTAGGAAGCTAGCCACAAGCTGCTCAAAACACTGTTTTGAGGTTGCAGATGGAAGCTGACGTGGTTTGAAGAGATTTTCGAAGAGTATAAAAACTCTAGCCTTCAGTTACAAGTGACTGAAAACTAGAGTTTTTCTATTTTTTCAAAGCATTATACAAGTTGCGGATAGGCTGCTTTAAGGTAGGATGGATAAAATGAGGCGCAAGTTCTTGTAATGATTCAAGGACAAAAAGACGTTCTGCTATGTAAGGATGAGGCAAGATAAGGTCGTCTGTATAAATGACCTGGTCCTCCACAAAGAGCAAGTCCAAATCAATCAAACGAGGTCCCCAATGCACTTCTCTCACCCGTCCCATCTCTGACTCAATGGCTAACAAAGTCTCTAATAGAACTGGGGCAGGTAACCAGGTTTCAACCTCAACCACTTGATTGGCAAAACTATCCTGCTCCACGCCACCCCAAGGCTCCGTCGTCAAGACACTAGACTCTTTGAGAATATGGATGCCACGAGATCGCATTTTCTCAATGGCTTGCTTCAAGTTGGCTTGCTTATCCCCCATGTTGCTTCCTAGGGCGATAAAAGCCCGTTGCTTGCGGCGATAGATGGTCACTGAGCAAGTATCTAGTGGCAAATGCACTGGTGCCCAGGGCTTTTTGAGTTCCAGCTTCATTTCTTGGACAAGAGGATAAGTCTCAAAGGTACGTTCTACCAGTTTGTAGGCTACCGTTTCAATCAAATCCTCAGTGCTCTCCTGAAACCAAGTCGTCCACTGCTGACACAATTCTCCATAATGGACAGAGGCTGTTAAATCCAAGTCTGTAGCCGCCTTGGTCATATCATAGGATAAGATGGCTGAAACGACAAACTTCTGCCCCAATTCTTTTTCACTAGGAAAAAGACCATGATAGGCAAAAATTTCCAAATCTTTAATCTGCAGTTGATCCATAATGATTCCTTTCTAGAAAAATCCGCCCAAAGCGGATTCTTTTTATAGTCCCATTAAACGATAAGCCTGGTCTCGGAGGTCCTTATCTGTTTCAAATAGACCACGAGCTACTGTCGTCAAGGTTGCAGTGCCAGGTTTTCTGACACCACGCATGCTCATACACATATGTTCCGCCTCAATAACAACAAAGGCTCCTTTAGCACCTAGATACTCCATCAAAGCATCGGCCACCTCGATATTCAAACGTTCTTGAATTTGTGGCTTTTTCGAATACACTTCAACCGTACGGGCCAGCTTAGACAAACCTGCCACACGTCCATCTGGGATGTAGGCAATGTGCGCTTTCCCATAAAATGGTAAGAAGTGGTGTTCACACATGGTATGGAAAAAGATATCCTTTTCTACCACCATATTATCATCAATAATCTCAAAGGATTTTGACAAATGTTCCTCCGCTGTTTGACCAAGACCTGAAAAAATCTCTTGGTACATACGAGCCACACGAGCAGGTGTTTCCTGCAAGCCCTCGCGATTAGCGTCCTCTCCTACAGCCTCGATAATCATTTTTACAGCTGCTTCAATCTTTTGTGTATCCATTCTCGTTTTTCCCCTCCATCAGATAGGCTCTCACTTGGCTCAAGAAATACAAGGAACCTGTGACAATCCTAACTGTTTGTTTCTCTTCTTTTTTATCTGTCAATTTCTGCTCTAGAAAATCCTGCCAACCTTGGTAGCTGAGATTTCTAGACTTAGCTGCCTCTTTCAGCACGTTTTCATCAGTCGCCCGACTATCGTCAAAATGTGTCAGAGTAAGCTCGGTATCTGGCATGGCCCCCAGCAAGTCCAACATATCCTCCAAGGCCTTGGTTTTGATACAAGTAAAGAGGATTTCCTTACGATAATCTGCAAAACGTTCTTGCAAGGTTGCTAATAAAGCCTTAATAGCATGGGGATTGTGGGCTCCATCCAAAATCATCAAGGGATCTCTTGACACGATTTCCAAACGCCCTGGCCAACTTGTTTCTTCCAAAGCTTGAGCAAGCAAGTGATTGCTTGCTAGCTCTCGACCATCTTCTTGACAAAAAGTATCAAGTAAAGCTATGGCCATCCCAGCATTCTCTATCTGGTGCAAACCCAACAGGCCAGTTTGGAAGCGACCTTGTCTGACAACACTTGTATAGTCAAAGACTTCGCCTGTAACCATACTCTTTTGATGGCGGACCTGATAATCTGTCCCGTAGGCAAATCTCGGCGCATCTTTCCCTTCCGCAATGCGGTCAATCACAGCCAAAGCTTCTGGAGCAATACGACCTGTCACCAAGGGAATACCTTGTTTGATAATACCAGCTTTCTGCTCTGCTATGGCTTCCAAGGTGTCACCAAGTAGGGCTACATGGTCCAATCCAATGGTCGTAATTCCTGTTAAAATAGGCTGGCAGACATTGGTACTATCTAAAAGCCCACCCATGCCGACTTCCATGATAGCCACATCTACTTGCTCTGAGGCAAAGTAATCATAGGCTATAGCTGTAATTATTTCAAACTCAGTTGTCCCCTGCAAATTGGTAGCCGATTCCCCTTCCAACAAAGACTGATAGTCTGCCATGAGGGCTTCTAGTCTAGCCTCTGGGATAGATTCCCCATTGATGCTAATCTGGTCTGTATAATGAATGAGATAGGGCGAGCTAAACACGCCAACTCTCAGCCCTAGCTTTTCTAGCATCTTTTTCAAAAAAGCAATGGTCGAACCCTTGCCATTGGTCCCTCCGATATGGATGACCTTGAGTTTGAGATGGGGATTGCCACGCAAAGCTAATAGTTCCTCCATTCGTTCCAAGCCAAAATGCGGTTGGTCCGTCCGGTAGTTAGCAATCCACTGATTGTTTTGAATTTCTTTCATCTTATTTATATTGTTTTAAATCTAAATCTTCCGCTTCATCAGCCAGACGAATGGCGGAGGCAATTTCAACTGCCATCCTGTGACTAACTACATCATGCACGCGCACCACTTCCACACCCTGTCTCGCAGCGATACTGGTTACATGAGCCGAAGCCGTATCTCGATTGCGGAAACCAAGTTCTGTCTCAGGATTGACTTCAAAACCATTTTCTTCAAGAATATTGATGACAAACCGCTTGCGCGACACTCCGAGAAAGATTGGATAGCCTTTCTGATGTAGTTTATCCAGATCCCGTAAAAGAAGCAGATTTTCTTTCTTGGTCAGACCAAAGCCAATTCCTGAATCCAGCAGGATGTTTTCTTGAGCAATCCCAGCTTCCTCTGCTCTCGCTAGTGCTCGTTCAAAAAAAGTCTCCATCAACTCTTCGATTGGCAATTTTTCAAAGTCAGCTAACTCTTCCTCTGTAAAAGCTTGTCCAAAACCAAAATGAGGAAAGATGAGCGAGCTAGGATGCTGAGGTCGAGCCATGACTGGATTAAACATAATGATTACTTTCGCTCCAGCCTTAGCAACCACATGGGCCATTTTTTCATCACCCATGAGACCAGTGATATCATTGACTAGATTGGCACCAGCAGCCAAAGCAGCCTCTGCCACCTGACTTTTCCAAGTATCAATAGAGATGAGGACATCACTTTCCTTGCGAATCGCTTTAATCACTGGAACAACACGCTGGATTTCCTCTTCTATCTCAACATAGCTGCTGCTTCCCGGCCGAGTCGATTCTCCGCCGATATCTAGCATGCTGGCTCCTTCTGCTATCAATTTACGAGCCTGCTGGAGTGCTTGCTCAAGAGCAAAAAATTGACCACCGTCCGAAAAGGAGTCTGGGGTTACATTGATAATTCCGCAAATAGCTGTCTTTGCATGATTGGCTTTACTTGACATATCGGTCACTCCCTCAAGGCTTTTCACCATATTATTTCTCTATTTTACCATAAAAAGAAAAAGATGGACACGATTGCATTCATCTTTTTCCCAGTAGAAACAAGTAAGCAATTGTCAAAAATCTTAAACAGAGATCCCTAATGTCCGACTCAAAATCACCACGAGAGCCAACAAACAGAAAGCAACCCCATTCACAATCATGTGAAGTAAGATAGACATTTCCAAACGTTGGGTCTTGTAAGCCGTCCAAGATAGAACGATCGACATACCTCCATAAATCAATAAAGAAGGTAAATTACTTGGTTGATGCAATAAAGCAAACACAATCGTACCGACTACAAATCCCAAATTCTCCTTGCCTCGGAAAATCTTTTTAGGAACAATCCCACGGCACAAGATTTCCTCACAAATTGGAGCAAGCAAGGCCAGCAAGAAGAAACTGGAAATCAACGAACTATTCTGAACCATATCGTTAATCTGAGACTGGTTACTTGTTGTCGTCTCATTTGACAGTTGTAACAAGATAGAACCAAGTATATTTGAACAGATAATGACTAAATAACTCAAGCCTAATCGTGCCAAATCCTTAGCTCTAAAAAATGAAAAATTAAAACTTGCTAATTGCGTTTTACGAGCTCCAAAAATAAATAGTACTAAAACTACAATTGAAATACCAGCAACTATCAGTCCTGACTGTAACAATGGTACTGCATTTAAAGTTAAAATAGCAGTAACCCCTATAGGAATCTGATATAAAATTGTCGCTAGCAGAAAGATTAACAGCCAACCTGCACGATTCAATAATTCTTTCCAGATACTTTTCTCTTTCATCACCTATCTCCTTTGTATTAAAAAAGGGGGAAAGTCCCCCTGGGTCATCCTATTATAAGGCCATGCTGATGTAGTTAAGGATAAACAAGGCATCCAAAATCCAAATCATTACATGAACATCTTTAGCTTGACCTTTGACAAGCTTAGTCAAAGTGTAAGTCAAGAAACCAACTGCAATCCCTTGAGTGATAGAGTAGCTGAATCCCATAAAGATAGATGTGAAGAAGGCAGGAACCGCTTCAGCCATATCATCCCAATGGATATTTTTCAAGCTAGCCAACATCATAATTCCGACGATAATCAAGATTGGAGCTGTAGCAGCTGTTGGTACGATAGCTAGAAGTGGGCTAAAGAAGCTTGAAATTGCAAAACAGATTGCCACAACCAAGGCTGTCAAACCTGTACGTCCACCTGCACCAATACCAGCAGCAGACTCAACATAAGTCGTTACGTTTGAAGTACCGGCGATAGCACCAATTGAAGTACCAATCAAATCAGAGTAAAGAGCCTTGTCCAACTTAGCTGATTGATGATTTTCACCATTTGTCGCTACGATACCAACTTTTTCACCAGTACCGATCAAAGTACCAATTGTGTCAAAAATATCTGTCAACGAAAAGGCAAGAATAGCCATAAGAGTTTCAGGCAAGCGAGCTGTATCTGAAATCAAAGCTCCCAAACCTTCTGAACCAAGAGCCGCACCAAAGACTCTCTTCAAGTCTTCAAAGGCTGCACCAACATGGTTGTTAGCAAAATCGATACTAGACAAATCTACCAAACCAACTGCGATAGCAAGAACAGTTGTTGTCAAGATAGAGAGAATAATTCCCCCTTTAATCCCTTTGATAACAAAGAAGATAGTAATGGCAAGTCCTGCAAGAGCCACCAAAACAGCTGGATTATTAAAGCTGACCAAGCCTGGAACTGCTGAAGAGTTTGCCGCAATCGTTGCTTGAGCCTTGTCAGCCCCTTCTCCTACAACAGTATAGTTGCCTGGATCAATCGTAAATTTCAAAAGTCCAGCATTCTTAATTCCCACGTAGGCAAGAAAGACACCGATACCAGCTGAAATAGCTGAACGAAGAGCATTTGGAATCGATTCAATGATCATTTTACGAACATTTGTCAAGGTAATAATCAATGAGATAATTCCACAGATGAAGACCATAGCCAAGGCTTCTTGCCAAGAATAACCAAGTCCAAATACGACTGTGAAGGTAAAGAAGGCGTTAAGACCCATACCTGGTGCTTGAGCATAAGGTAAGTTGGCGTAGAAGGCCATCATCAGGGTACCAGCAACTGCACCGATAATCGTTGCGAGGAATACACCCTGAGCAGGCATCCCTGTTTGCGAAAGAATTTGTGGGTTTACAAAGAGAATATAACTCATTGCAAAGAAAGTTGTTAAACCAGCGAGAACCTCTGTACGAACGTCTGTACCGTTCTCTTTTAGTTTAAATAATTTGTCCATTATTAATCTCCTTTTAATTTTTACGAACAATAATAGAATTATATCATTTATCATTCACTTTTTCAACATCTTTGTTTAATTTATTTAAGAAATTGATGGAATTTCATTTTTTGTTTGGAATCTGCTTTTCTGTCTGCTTTTTGTTATAATAGTAGACATCTTATCTGGAAAGACACTAGAAAGGTTTATATGACGAAAAAAATTATTGCAGTTGACCTAGATGGAACCCTGCTCAACTCAGACAGTCAGATTTCTGACTTTACCAAAGAAACTATTAAAAAAGTTACTGAAAAAGGGCATCAGGTTATTATTACAACAGGTCGCCCTTACCGCATGTCAAAAGATTTCTACCGTGAATTAGGCTTAGACACTCCTATGATTAATTTCAACGGCTCCCTTACTCATTTACCAGACCAAGCTTGGGACTTTGAAAAGTGTTTGACCGTAGACAAAAAATATCTGCTCGATATGGTTCAACGTTCAGAAGATATTCAAGCCGATTTTATCGCTGGAGAATATCGTAAAAAATTCTACATTACAAATCCTAATGAAGAAATTGCCAATCCTAAACTATTTGGTGTAGAAGCTTTCCAGCCTGAAGATCAATTCAATCCTGAATTGGTAACCAAGGACCCTAACTGTATTCTGTTGCAGACCAGAGCCAGTGACAAATATTCCTTGGCAAAAGAAATGAACGCCTTCTACCAGCATCAACTTTCTATCAATACCTGGGGAGGTCCGCTCAATATCCTTGAGTGTACCCCAAAAGGTGTCAATAAGGCATTTGCTTTGGACTACTTGCTCAAGGTAATGAATCGTGACAAAAAAGATTTGATTGCCTTTGGAGATGAACACAACGATACCGAAATGCTCGCTTTTGCAGGGAAGGGCTATGCCATGAAAAATGCCAATCCAGAGCTACTCCCTTATGCGGATGAGCAAATTTCCCTGAGCAATGACCAAGACGGGGTTGCCAAAACCCTACAAGACTTATTCTTATAACCTATACTGATACTCAATGAAAATCAAAGAGCAAACTAGGAAGCTAGCCGTAGGCAGTACTTGAGTACGGCAAGGCGAAGCTGACGTGGTTTGAAGAGATTTTCGAAGAGTATGACCAGCTTGCGAGCTGGTCTTTGTGCTCTTTTCACAGTCTCATCAACCAGTTAATCGATTATTCTATTTTTTGCCTCCAAAACCTTGGGAAAGGCTTTCTTTTGTGATATACTTCACATATAAATACAAGAGAGCTCGTCATACTCGACTCTGTTGACACAAAATCAATCCAGTCCTGTTTCTCCTGCTCTCAGTTAATATCAAGGAGGATAGCTATGAAAGCTGTTGTTGTAAATCCAGAAAGCACTGGTGTTGCTGTTGAAGAAAAAGTACTCCGTCCACTTGAAACTGGAGAAGCACTTGTAGAGATTGAATACTGTGGTGTTTGCCACACTGACCTCCACGTTGCCCATGGTGACTTTGGTCAAGTACCAGGACGCGTCCTAGGACACGAAGGTGTTGGTATCGTTAAAGAAATTGCCCCAGATGTTAAAAGCCTTAAAGTCGGTGACCGCGTCAGCGTTGCTTGGTTCTTTGAAGGATGTGGTACTTGCGAATACTGTACAACTGGCCGTGAAACTCTTTGCCGTACAGTGAAAAATGCTGGCTACTCAGTAGATGGTGGTATGGCTGAACAATGTATCGTAACTGCAGACTATGCTGTTAAAGTTCCTGACGGACTTGATCCAGCCCAAGCCTCTTCTATCACATGTGCTGGTGTAACAACCTATAAAGCTATTAAAGAAGCAAAAGTTGAACCAGGCCAATGGGTTGTTCTTTACGGTGCTGGTGGACTTGGTAACCTAGCTGTTCAATACGCTAAAAAAGTATTCAATGCTCATGTCATCGCAGTTGATATCAATAACGACAAACTTGCCCTTGCAAAAGAGGTCGGTGCTGATATCGTTATTAACGGCCTAGAAGTTGATGATGTACCTGGACTCATCAAGGAAAAAACTGATGGTGGAGCTCATTCAGCTGTCGTAACTGCTGTATCTAAAGTTGCCTTCAATCAGGCTGTTGACTCAGTTCGTGCCGGTGGTCGCGTAGTCGCTGTTGGTCTTCCTTCTGAAATGATGGAACTAAGTATCGTAAAAACCGTTCTAGATGGAATCCAAGTCATCGGTTCTCTTGTTGGAACTCGTAAAGACTTGGAAGAAGCCTTCCAATTCGGTGCAGAAGGTTTGGTAGTTCCAGTTGTTCAAAAACGCCCAGTCGAAGATGCCGTAGCTATTTTCGACGAAATGGAAAAAGGTCAAATCCAAGGACGTATGGTACTCGACTTCACCCACTAATCTAATAAAAACCTATTTTAAAAGTTGGAATGCGCTTCCAACTTTTTTATATTAAATTTTTTAATAAGGATTCAAAAAAACTTCTCTAAAACTCAATATATCAATATTTTCAGATGTAATCTTTTTAATTATTTTATGATAAATAGTTGATTTTTAGATGAAAACGGTTTATACTTAAAAAGTCTTAAAGTTTTCTTAAAAGAAAACTGAAACAACAAAAAGGAGGAATGACAATAATGAGTATCGGAATCATTATTGCGAGCCACGGCGAATTTGCTGCTGGTATTCATCAGTCAGGATCTATGATCTTTGGTGAACAAGAAAAGGTTCAAGTTGTAACCTTTATGCCAAATGAAGGTCCTGATGATTTATACGCTAAGTTTAATAACGCTGTTGCTGCATTTGACGCAGAAGATGAGGTTCTAGTTTTGGCTGACCTTTGGAGTGGATCTCCATTCAACCAAGCTAGTCGCGTGATGGGAGAAAATCCTGAGCGTAAGTTTGCCATCATCACAGGACTTAACTTACCGATGTTAATTCAAGCCTACACAGAGCGCCTGATGGACGCTGCTGCAGGTGTAGAAAAAGTCGCTGCGAATATTATTAAAGAAGCCAAAGATGGCATCAAAGCTCTTCCAGAAGAGCTAAACCCAGTTGAGGAAGTAGCAAGCGCTGCAGCTGCTCCAGTTGCCCAAGCTGCTATTCCAGAAGGAACTGTCATCGGAGACGGTAAACTCAAAATCAACCTTGCCCGTCTAGACACTCGTTTACTTCACGGTCAGGTTGCAACTGCTTGGACTCCAGATTCAAAAGCAGACCGTATCATCGTTGCTTCAGATAACGTAGCTAAAGACGAATTACGTAAAGAATTGATTAAACAGGCAGCTCCAGGTAAAGTGAAAGCAAACGTTGTTCCTATCCAAAAACTAATCGACGTTGCAAAAGATCCTCGCTTCGGAGAAACACATGCCCTTATCTTGTTTGAAACACCTCAAGATGCCCTTCGTGCTATCGAAGGTGGCGTACCAATCAAAACTCTTAATGTTGGATCAATGGCTCACTCAACTGGTAAAACAATGGTTAACAACGTTTTGTCTATGGATAAAGAAGACGTTGCTACATTTGAAAAAATGCGTGACCTTGGTGTTGAATTTGATGTACGTAAAGTACCAAACGACACCAAAAAAGATTTGTTTGACTTGATCAACAAAGCAAACGTGCAATAATCGATTTTATGAAAGGATTTTAAAGATGTCTATTATTTCTATGGTTTTAGTAGTCGTTGTAGCCTTCCTAGCAGGTCTTGAAGGTATCCTCGACCAGTTCCAATTCCATCAACCAATCGTAGCTTGTACCCTTATCGGTCTTGTTACTGGTAACCTTGAAGCAGGGATTATCCTTGGTGGTTCTCTTCAAATGATCGCCCTTGGTTGGGCTAACATCGGAGCTGCCGTAGCTCCTGACGCTGCTCTTGCTTCTGTTGCTGCTGCCATTATCATGGTTCTTGGTGGCGACTTTACTAAGACAGGTATCGGTGTTGCCCAAGCGGTTGCTATCCCTCTTGCAGTTGCTGGTCTATTCTTGACTATGATTGTCCGTACACTCTCTGTCGGATTGGTTCACACTGCTGATGCTTCTGCTAAAAAAGGTGACTTCAAAGCAGTTGAACGTGCTCACTTTGTCGCACTTCTTCTTCAAGGTCTTCGTATTGCAGTCCCTGCAGCACTCCTTCTAATGGTACCAACTGAAACAGTACAAAGCATTCTAAATGCTATGCCTGATTGGCTCAAAGATGGTATGGCTATCGGTGGTGGTATGGTCGTTGCCGTTGGTTACGCTATGGTTATCAACATGATGGCAACTCGTGAAGTATGGCCATTCTTCGCTATCGGTTTCGTGCTTGCTGCCGTGTCAGATATTACTCTAATCGGATTTGGTGCTATCGGTGTTGCTATCGCTCTTATCTACCTTCACCTTTCTAAAACTGGTGGAAATGGTGGCGGAGGAGCCGCAACTTCTAACGACCCAATCGGCGATATCCTAGAAGACTACTAAGATAAGAAAGGACTGAAAACATCATGACTGAAAAACTTCAATTAACTAAATCAGATCGTAAAAAAGTTTGGTGGCGTTCAACTTTCTTACAAGGTTCTTGGAACTATGAACGTATGCAAAACTTGGGTTGGGCTTACTCATTAATTCCAGCTCTTAAAAAACTCTACACTAAAAAAGAAGATCAAATCGCTGCTCTTGAACGCCATCTTGAGTTCTTCAACACTCACCCATACGTAGCCGCTCCAATCATGGGGGTTACTCTTGCACTTGAAGAAGAACGTGCTAACGGTGTTGAAATTGATGATGCCGCTATCCAAGGGGTTAAAATCGGTATGATGGGACCTCTTGCTGGTATCGGTGACCCAGTATTCTGGTTTACAGTACGCCCAATCCTTGGATCACTCGGTGCTTCACTTGCCCTTACTGGTAATATCTTAGGTCCAATCCTCTTCTTCGTTCTTTGGAACTTGATTCGTATGTCATTCTTGTGGTATACACAAGAGATTGGATACAAGGCTGGATCAGAAATCACTAAAGATATGTCTGGCGGTATCCTCCAAGACATCACTAAAGGCGCTTCTATCCTTGGTATGTTCATTCTTGCTGTCCTTGTTCAACGTTGGGTAAATATTAAATTTGCTTTCGATGTTGCCAAAGTTCAACTAGATGAAAAGGCTTATATCCATTGGGATAAATTGCCAGAAGGATCTAAAGGTATTCAAGAAGCATTCGCACAAGTAGGACAAGGATTGTCTCAAACACCTGAAAAAGTTACTACTTTCCAACAAAACTTGGATATGTTGATCCCTGGACTATCAGGACTACTCCTTACTCTCCTTTGCATGTACTTGCTTAAGAAAAAAGTATCTCCAATCACTATTATCCTTGCACTCTTCGCAGTGGGTATTGTGGCACATGTTCTTCACATCATGTAATCAAGCAACTTAAAAGGAATCAGGTTCTAAAATCTGATTCCTTTTTTCTATACTTTTATTCGGCCAAGGCACCCATTGGATCCCATGGTGCGAGTACAATTGGTTCTGATTCATAGGCAGCTTGTTCTTCTGCTGTCAGCAATTCCTTACGGACAACGATTTGGTAAGTGTATTCGTCCATCCAAGCGTCTGAGGCAACAAAGTAACCATCGGTACCAACCTTGTCTCCCCATGAGTTTTCAACCTTCCACTTGGTTGACTTCCCATTTTCATCCAAATCAACACCTGTCAAGACCATGGCGTGGGTCATCAAACTTTCGCTGTAATCCAAACGTCCAGCCTTGTCTTGAGTGAGTTTAATGTCCATGCTTGATTCAAAGTCATAAACATCTGTCGCAAGGATTCCAGCTTTACGGTTGCTGAGCTGGCCGACATCTGAACCAAACCAAACAGTCTCACCTGCTTGCATTTGAGCAATTGCCAATTCTTTCAAGCGCTCCATTGGAACATTGATGTAACGAACCGCACGGCTACCAACCACATTTCCCAACATCTCAACTGTGTAAGATTGGCCGTAAGGCTTGTCAGCAGTTGGAGCGTTGATAACAGAAACGTAATCTTCTAGTGGAAGATTGACATATTTCTTGTAAAACTCTTGTGGTGTGATGCCCTTTTCACTTTGATAGTTGTTATCCTTATCGCGATAAGCAAAGTCAAATTTACGTGGTGGAAGTCCTAAAGACATAGCAAGAAAGTTAAAGATTTCTTGCAAAAGATCTTCTTTCTTAGCTTGAACAGTCGCTTGGTCTGCGCCAGAAGCAAGCAAGTCACGCAAGATTTGAGCATCTTGGCGAAGCAATTTGTTAAGGATTGCATTTAGCTCACGGCTGCTACTAGATGAAACAGACTCAGGGTAAACTGACTTAGGCACGACACCGTATTTCTCAAAGAGAGAAACGACCATATCCCATTGACCGCCATCTTGTTGGGGAGTTTGAAGTAGGAATTTAACCTTACGGCTAGTTAGATCTTGAACTGCAGTCGCAATCACTTGCTCCAAGAACCAGTTTGATTTCTCATACTTGTCCCAGAAGAAGGTGTGGGCCTGTGACAACTCAAAATTTTCCAATTTATATTGTGAAATGAGCTTGTGACGGAAGGTGTTAAGAGCTGCAAACATCCAGCAACGACCAGATGCTTTCTGGTTAGTTACCTTGTCCTTGGTCAAATCCAATGAGAAAACAGGTGTATTGTCTACATGGCTTTGACGGCGTTCTAGAGCTGCAAAAATCCCGTTGTGGCTAGCAGCATTTTCAATCGCTTGGTATTTAACATTTGCTTCATAGTTGGCAAATAGTTTATCAGTAAATGATTCTTGAATCGCGTTCATAGATTCCTCCTTTTATTCTACAGTCTATTATAACTCTTTTCACAAAGGAAGCAACTGAAAAACATAAAAGGCAAGGACATTCTTCCTCACCTTTTCGAATATAAACCAAACTAAGCAATACTTGCACGGAGATCTTCTAATTCTTCCTTGGTCAAGCGACGCCATTCTCCTCTCTGCAAGTTCTCATCCAATACTAGCGTTCCCATAGTCAAACGTTGCAAGTCTACTACTTCCTTGCCACAGTAGCCCACCATACGCTTGACCTGATGAAACTTCCCTTCTGCAATGGTCACACGGATTTGGCTTTGATGCTTTTCTGAATCTATGGTCACAAGCTCCAGTTTAGCAGGCTGACAAGTAAAGTCTTTAAGAGGAATTCCCTTGGCAAATGTCTCCACATCTCCTTGGGTCATGATTCCCTTGACTTGTGCCTGATAAGTCTTGTCCACATGACGCTTGGGCGAAAGAAGAGCATGAGCAAGTTGACCATCATTGGTCAAGAGTAGAAGACCATGTGTATCAATATCCAAGCGTCCTACTGGGAAAACTTCCTTGCTCCGAGCAATATCATCCAGCAAGTCCAGAACGGTTCTGTGCTTGGAATCCTCAGTCGCTGAAATAACCCCTTGGGGCTTGTTCATCATGTAGTAGGCAAACTCTTCATACTCCAACACTTGCCCATCAAAGCAAATCTCATCTCTTTCTTCATCAATCTGCAATTTAGCTGACTTTTCTTTTTTACCATTTACCGTCACGCGCCCAGCCTTGAGCATGTTTTTGACCTCAGTCCGGCTCCCCACAGCGCAGGCAACTAAAAATTTATCTAATCTCATAGAACTATTATATCATACTCAAAAGGAGGCTGGTACAATGACCAACCTCCTTTTCGTTTTATACTCTTCAAAAATCTCTTCAAACCGCGTCAACGTCGCCTTGCCGTATATATGTTACTGACTTCGTCAGTTCTATCTGCAACCTCAAAACAGTGTTTTGAGCTGACTTCGTCAGTTCTATCTACAACCTCAAAGCAGTGCTTTGAGCAACCTGCGGCTAGTTTCCTAGTTTGCTCTTTGATTTTCATTGAGTATCAGATTTAAGAAATTAACTTCCTCGTCTCCAGAAAATCGCTAAGACAATCATGGAACCTAGTACTGCCGGAATAATGGCAGTTCCTGCTATTATCGGTCCCCAAGTCCCAAAAAGCAAATGGCCTATAAAGGCACCAATCCATCCGAGAAACATTTTCCCAAAACATCCCATTCGCTCTCCACGATTGGTCAGAGTACCTGCTAAAAATCCCACTAGGAGACCAACGAACATACTTCCTATCATTTTGACTCCTTAATTTGCCCAATCTCCGTTACGGAAGAGTGGTACACGTGTCCCATCCTCACGGATACCATCGATATCCATTTGACTAGACCCAATCATAAAGTCCACGTGAACATCTGAACGGTTAAGCCCCGCAGCTTCAAGCTCCTCTTCGCTCATCTCCGCTCCACCAACAACGCTAGTTGCATAGGCTGCACCGATAGCCAAGTGATTTGACGCATTTTCATCGAAAAGGGTGTTAAAGAAGGTAATGCCTGACTGGGAAATTGGGCTTGGATCTGGTACCAAGGCACATTCACCCAAGGCACGCGCACCCGCATTTTCAAAGACAAGGTCTTTCATGACCTGATCACCCTTCTCAGCTGAAATATCCACGATTTGTCCATCCTTGAAGGTTACTTTAATTCCTTCGATGATATTTCCATTATAGCTAAGCGGTTTTGTAGAAGTGACATAACCATCTGCACGACGGAAGTCAGGCGCTGTGAAGACTTCCTCTGTCGGCATATTTGGCAAGAATCCTTCGCCCTGTGCATTGATAGCACCAGCTGATTCCCAAACGTGATTCTTCGGCAAGCCAAGGGTCAAATCGGTCCCTGGCGCTGTGTAGTGAAGGGCTGAAAATTGCTCTTTATTAAGCATATCGGCCTTGCTCTTGAGGATAGCTGCATGCTCTTCCCAAGCCTTAACAGGATCTGCTTCATAGACACGGCAAGTTTTGAAAATTTGGTCCCAAAGGAGATCGACTGCTTCTTCGTCGCTCGCAGCATTTGGGAAGACCTTCTTAGCCCACTCTAGTCCAGCAGCGGCTGCTACAGTCCAGCTAACCTTGTTGGATTGAGTTGCGATTCTCATTGGCTTCATGGCAAGTCCCATAGCCTTAGCAGAAGCTGAAAGCTTATCAGCGTCCACTCCGTTCAAGGCACCTGGGTCAGAAGAACGAACTCCAAGACGGCTAGCCTTGTTCTCCAAAAGATAGTTCATCTCAGCAATCTTGTATTCTAGCACATTGTCCAGACGCTCCATCGGCGCATGGAGGAATTTCTCACGGTTAATGACATCATCTGTCCACTGAACAATAACCTCATGCGCACCCAAAGCATAAGCTTCTTTGACAATCAAATGCGCCAATTCACGTTGCTCCACATCGATAGAGAGAGCCAAAGTGTGACCAGGTTGCACGTTGATTCCATTTGCAACCAACAATTTCGCGTATTTTTCTAGATTTTCTTTAAAATTTGGTAAAACCATGTTGTTTTCTCTTTTCTATATTTATTTTTCTTTCAAAGCAGAGAATAATCCTGCTAAAGCAATAGCACCTGACAAGAGTGCTGTCGATAGAAGAATTGTCTGATCAGCAAGTTCTAATTGATATTCAAACACCTTCTCAGCCGGCTTATCTTCCGCAAATATTCTTAGTTTCATCTTTTTTCCTCAAAGACCTTAAAACAACTCATCAAACAAACTCAACTGGTTATCCTCTGGCATATTGCCCAGAATCCCCATTTCATCCATCTTTTCAACCAAAGTTGATGAGAGCCCACCACGCTTGCGTAGTTCTGTTTTAGAGAGGAATTCTCCCTCTTCACGCGCTCGCACCAATTGCTTGGCAACGTTCTCTCCCAGACCATCCATTGCTACAAATGGCGGGATAAGAGTGTCGCCATCAATCAGAAATTCAGTCGCATCACTGCGGTATAGATCTAGCTTGCCAAATTTGAAACCACGTTCCCACATCTCATTGACAATCTCAAGAGTTGTATAGAGATCGATTTCCACATTGGAAGCTTCATTGTTCTTCCGTTTTTCAGAGATTTCTTCCATTCTACGCTTGATAGTATCCAAGCCCGCACCCATGGTCTTGATATCAAAAGCCTTAGCGCGGATTGAGAAGTAAGCACAGTAGTAATAAATGGGATGATGAACCTTGAAGTAAGCTACACGCAAGGCCATCATAACGTAGGCTGCCGCATGGGCTTTGGGGAACATATACTTAATTTTCCCACAGGATTCGATATACCACTCTGGCACCTTATTAGCCTTCATGGCTTCGATGTAGCCATTGCGTTCCTCTTCGGAAATCTTGAGCCACAAGCCCTTACGCACCCGTTCCATGATGGTAAAGGCCAGCTTCGGTTCGAGGCCAGCATGCATGAGGTAAACCATGATGTCGTCCCGACAACCGATAACAGTCGATAGGTCTGCTATTCCTTGCTTAATCAAATCTTGAGCATTGCCCAGCCAAACGTCGGTACCGTGGGACAACCCTGACAACTGAAGCAACTCCGCAAAAGTCGTCGGATGCGTCTCGTCTACCATTCCACGTACGAAATTGGTTCCAAACTCTGGAATCCCCAACATCCCCGTAGGCGTCCCGATTTGCTCAGGTGTTACCCCTAGCACATCAGTCCCTGAAAAGAGTGCCATAACGCCTTCATCATCCATAGGAATTTCATTGGGATCAATACCAGACAAATCCTGAAGTTTCCGAATCATGGTCGGATCATCATGTCCCAGTACATCGAGTTTGAGGACGTTCTCGTCGATATCATGGAAGTTAAAGTGAGTGGTCTGCCATTCAGCCGTCACGTCATCTGCTGGATACTGGACAGGCGTAAAGTCGTAAACATCCATGTAGTTAGGAATAACAACGATTCCCCCCGGGTGTTGTCCCGTTGTCCGCTTGACACCAGCTGCACCTTGAGCGAGGCGTTCCACCTCTGCATCACGATAAAACTTGCCATAGTCTCGCTCGTAACCCTTGACAAATCCATAGGCAGTCTTGGCAGCCACCGTACCAACCGTTCCTGCACGGAAGGCGTATTCCTCGCCAAAGATATCACGTACATCCAAATGGGCGCTAGGTTGATCTTCTCCCGAGAAGTTCAAGTCAATATCAGGAACCTTGTCTCCATCAAAACCAAGGAAGGTTTCAAACGGAATATCCTGTCCGTTTTTACTGAGTTTGTGACCACAGTTTGGACAATCCTTATTGGGCATATCAAATCCTGAACCATACGAACCATCGGTGATAAACTCGCTGTATTGACACTGACCACAGACATAGTGAGGAGAGAGAGGATTAACCTCCGTAATCCCAATCATGGTCGCAACGAAACTAGATCCTACAGACCCACGAGAGCCAACCAAGTAACCCCGTTCATTGGAACGTTGAACCAGCATCTGCGATGCCAGATAAATCACAGCAAATCCATTCCCCAGAATGGAAGTCAATTCTTTTTCAATCCGCAAATCAACAATATCTGGCAGCGGATTTCCATAAATCTCAAAAGCTTTCTTATAGGTCAACTCAGCAACTGTTTCTTCAGCCTTGTCAATGAAAGGCGTATACAAGTCACCCTTAACTACCTCAACAGGTTCAAAGATATCTGCCAAGGCATTGGTGTTTTCAATAACCAATTTGCGAGCTAATTCCTCTCCCAAGAAGGCAAATTCATCCAACATTTCATTGGTCGTTCTAAAATGAGCTTTTGGAAGAGGAGCGGGTTGAGCATGTTCCCCATGACCGATAGTTCGGTTAATCATCGCCCCCTGTCCCAAACTACGAACAATTATTTCACGGTAAATCTCTTCTTCCGGTTCGATATAGTGAACATTTCCAGTAGCCAGAACAGGCTTACCAAGACGGTCTCCCACTTCTATCAAACTCTTTATAATGGTCTGGAGTTCTTCCATATCCTTGACCTGCTCCTTGGCAATCAAGGGAGCATAGATAGCTGGTGGCATGACCTCGATAAAGTCATAATACTTGGCCACCTCAATCGCCGCATCCACACCTTGGGAAACGACTGCATCAAAAACTTCACCTTCAGAGCAAGCTGAACCTAAAATCAAACCTTCCCGATGGGCATCTAAAACCGTTCTCGGAATCCGTGGCACCCCTTCAAAGTACTTAGTATTGGACAAAGAAACCAGTTTAAAGATATTTTTTAAACCTACCTGATTCTTGACATAAATGGTCGCATGTTTAATCCTAGCTTTTTTATAAGAATCTAGACTAATCAAATCAATGTTTAGTCTAGCCAAGTCGGTCACACCATGTTTTTCTGCTACTTCTTTGATAAAAATAAAGAGCAGACGACCAGTAGCTTCCGCATCATAATTGGCCATGTGGTGATGTTCCAAAGCCACACCAAAACGCTTGGTCAAAGGCCCCAAACCATGACGTTTATACTCAGGATAGAGATTTCTAGCAAACTCAAGTGTATCAATAACTGGCTGACTAATCCTTGGAAGACCATGACGCTCATAGTTGGCATTCATAAATCCAACGTCAAAGGTAGCATTGTGGGCAACTAAGACCGTATCCTTGCAGAATTCTTGGAATTCTTGCAAAACTTGTTCCAGTGGTTTGGCATTTTTGACATGGTCATCTGTAATTCCAGTCAACTCAGTAGTAAAAGCTGACAAGGGATGTCCAGGATTGATAAATTCATCAAATTCAGCAATAACATTCCCCTTGTACATCTTAGAGGCCGCAACCTGAATCAAGTCATTATAGATGGCTGAAAGACCTGTCGTTTCCACGTCAAAGACCACATAGGTCGCTTCTGACAATTCCATCTTCACTTCGTTATAAACGATAGGAACACGGTCCTCCACAATATTGGCTTCCATTCCATAAATCAGCTGGATTCCCGCTTTCTTAGCCGCCTTATAGCCGTGTGGGAAGGACTGGACATTCCCATGGTCCGTGATGGCAACCGCCTTGTGTCCCCACTTAGCAGCTGTCGCAACTATCTCTTCTACCTCTGGTAGAGCATCCATGGTCGACATATTAGTATGAGCATGAAACTCAACCCGACGCTCACCTTCTGGCATCAAATCCTTCCGCTCATAGTGAACAACTTCCTGCACATCCTGCACATTCATCGTCAAATCGCGTGTGAAGTTATTCATCTCCACATTCCCACGCACTCGGAGCCAAGAATTTTTCTTAATTAGATCAAACTTCTGAGCCTCTTCCTCGTTCTTAACCCACTTTTGCATAGAAAAACTTGAAGTGTAGTCCGTCATTTTAAAGTTGATCAAAACACGCCCTGTTCTGGTCACTTTTTGCTCCACATCAAAAACAACCCCTTCAAAGACCAAACGATTTTCCTCCGTCGTCACTTCGATCATAGGAGTAATCTCTGCCTTATCCAGCTTTGGTTTAGCTACAGCTTTTTTCGCTTGAAAATCAAAGGCTGGCTTCTCTTCCACTGGAGGAGGTGCCATCTGTTCCAGTTGTTCCATAGCACGGAGCGCTTCCTCATTGGCAGCTTGAACAATCTGTTCATTTTCCGCATGAAAGGCTTCTTCCTGCTCTTGAGTCAGCATATCATTTTTCTCTACTTGACAAGTAAAAGTTGGAAAGCCAAATTTTTCAAGTTGTTTAGCTAAATTAGGAAGATGATTCTTCTTAAAATGTTCCTTATCAATCGCCTCAGAGCCTTCAATAAATAGTTGATTGCCCTCCGCACGAACTCGCAAATTCTGATAAAGGGACTTAAAACCTTGACTAGCACATGGCCCCTCAGAGAAAGCCTCCCTATAGTAGGACTGCAAGAGTTGGTTTGAAAATTCTTGAGACAGAACCTTGATTTCGAAAATAGCTTTATTCCCTGTCTTAGAAAATTCTTCCCTCAAACCTTTCTTTAATTCTAAAAAAATTTCAATCGGTAAAATATTAGAAAATACGAAATGAAACTCCCATACCTTACTAATTTTATGAACCACAACTCGCTCAATATCGGCCTGTGCTAAAGCAGGAGCCTGTCTCATTTCAGCAGGCATCCCCAATTGATTCATCAAAATTTCAAAACTATTTGACATTCATTTTCCTCACATTATTCTTCTACTATTTTACCATATTTAGAGGTATTTTCTAAAGACAAAAGGAAGCCACTAAGTGACTTCCTTCTAGAGTGAGAACTGATTAGTCTTCACCTTTATTTTTCTTAATGATTTCTTCTTGTACTGACTTAGGTACGTCTTCGTAGTGGTCAAATACCATCATGAATGTACCACGTCCTTGAGATGCAGAACGAAGAACTGTTGCGTAACCGAACATTTCAGCAAGTGGAACGTAAGCACGAACGATTTGGCTGTTACCGTGTGCTTCCATACCATCTACACGTCCACGACGAGCAGTTACGTGACCCATAACATCACCAAGGTTTTCTTCTGGAACAGTGATTGTTACAAGCATCATTGGCTCAAGGATAGCTGGTTGTGCTGATTTAGCAGCTTCTTTAAGGGCAAGTGAAGCCGCGATCTTGAAGGCAGTTTCAGATGAGTCGACATCGTGGTATGAACCATCGTAAAGCTTAGCTTTAACGTCAACCATTGGGTAACCTGCAAGAACACCGTTAGCCATAGATTCTACCAAACCTTTTTCAACCGCTGGGATAAATTCACGAGGAACCACACCACCGACGATTGCGTTTTCGAATTCGAATCCTTTACCTTCTTCGTTTGGAGTAAATTCAATCCATACATCACCGAATTGACCTTTACCACCAGACTGACGTTTGAAGAATCCACGTGCTTGAGTAGAAGCACGGAATGTTTCACGGTAAGATACTTGAGGAGCACCTACGTTCGCTTCAACTTTGAACTCACGACGCATACGGTCAACAAAGACGTCAAGGTGAAGTTCACCCATACCAGAGATAACTGTTTCACCAGTTTCAACGTTTGTTTCAACGCGGAATGTTGGATCTTCTTCAGCCAATTTTTGAAGGGCGATACCCATCTTATCTTGGTCTGCTTTAGATTTTGGCTCAACCATCAATTGGATAACTGGTTCTGGAACGTTGATTGACTCAAGGATGATTTTAGCTTTTTCATCTGTCAATGAGTCACCAGTTGTAGTATCTTTCAAACCAACGGCAGCAGCGATATCACCTGAGTAAACAGTGTCAATTTCTTGACGGCTGTTAGCGTGCATTTGAAGGATACGTCCGATACGTTCACGTTTACCTTTAGAAGTGTTCAATACGTATGAACCTGATTGAAGAACACCTGAGTAAACACGGAAGAATGTCAAACGACCTACGAATGGGTCTGTCATGATTTTGAAGGCAAGAGCTGCAAATGGCTCTTCATCAGATGCTGGACGAGTTTCTTCTTCGTCTGTATCTGGGTTGATACCTTTGATTGCTGGGATGTCAAGTGGGCTTGGAAGGTAGTCGATAACCGCATCAAGCATCAATTGAACACCTTTGTTTTTGAAGGCAGAACCACACAATACTGGGAAGAATTCAACGTTGATAGTCGCTTTACGGATACCAGCTTTCAATTCTTCGTTAGTGATTTCTTCACCTTCGAGGTATTTCATCATCAATTCTTCGTCAGTTTCAGCAACTGCTTCGATCAATTTTTCACGGTATTCTTGAGCTTGGTCAAGGTATTCAGCTGGAATATCTTCTTCAAGGATATCTGTACCAAGGTCGTTAGTATAGATTTCAGCTTTCATCTTGATCAAGTCGATGATACCACGGAAGTCATCTTCAGAACCGATTGGCAATTGGATTGGGTGTGCGTTTGCTTGAAGACGATCGTGAAGTGTGCTTACAGAGTAAAGGAAGTCAGCACCGATTTTGTCCATTTTGTTGGCAAATACGATACGTGGAACTCCGTACTCAGTTGCTTGACGCCAAACTGTTTCAGTTTGAGGCTCAACACCTGATTGTGAGTCAAGAACGGTAACCGCACCATCCAATACACGAAGAGAACGTTGTACTTCGATTGTGAAGTCCACGTGTCCTGGTGTGTCGATGATGTTTACGCGGTGGTTGTTCCATTGAGCTGTTGTTGCAGCAGATGTGATAGTGATCCCACGTTCTTGCTCTTGCTCCATCCAGTCCATTTGTGACGCACCTTCGTGAGTTTCACCGATTTTGTGGATTTTACCAGTGTAGTAAAGAATACGCTCAGTAGTTGTTGTTTTACCAGCATCGACGTGAGCCATGATACCGATATTACGAGTTTTTTCAAGTGAAAATTCGCGTGCCATGAGGTTTGTTTCTCCTATTTATTTTTGATTTCTATTCTATTATAACATGATTTTAATAAAAACGGATAGGCAGGACCTACCCGTTCTCAATGTTTTCATGCTATTGTTGGTTTCGACTTGTAGATTTACAAATTGAATCGAACTCGGTCTAAAAGCCCAAGTTAGTTGAGTTGAGCTCAAGCTAAAAGTCTGGAGAAAAAGATGAATCTCATTGGTTGCAGTCGCAACCTGCTTCGATTCCCTATTTTCTCTGGGACTTTTTTAACGCTTTCGCATCCTATATTACCAACGGAAGTGTGCGAATGCACGGTTAGCTTCAGCCATACGGTGAGTGTCTTCACGTTTCTTAACAGCTGCACCAGTGTTGTTAGCAGCATCTAAGATTTCTTTTGCAAGACGGTCTTGCATTGTGTGTTCACCACGAAGACGAGCGATTGTTACCAACCAACGAAGTCCAAGTGTTGTACGACGTTCTGGACGAACTTCAACTGGGACTTGGTAGTTAGAACCACCAACACGACGTGCACGTACTTCAAGTACAGGCATGATGTTTTCCATAGCTGTTTCAAATACTTCAAGTGCATCGTTTCCAGTAGCTTCTTTGATTTGCTCAAAGGCACCGTAAACGATTGAAGCAGCTGTACCACGTTTACCATCAAGCATAACGCGGTTGATAAGACGAGTAACTAGTTGTGAATTGTAAAGCGGATCTGGCAATACGTCACGTTTTGGAGCTCTATTTTTACGACTCATTTCTCTTTATCCCCTTTCCTTATGCTTTTGGACGTTTAGTACCGTATTTAGAACGGCCTTGTTTACGATCGTTAACACCTGCAGTATCAAGTGCACCACGGACGATATGGTAACGTACCCCTGGAAGGTCTTTTACACGTCCACCACGAAGAAGCACCACGCTGTGCTCTTGCAAGTTGTGTCCGATACCTGGGATGTAGGCAGTAACTTCGATAAGGTTGCTCAAACGTACACGAGCGAATTTACGAAGGGCTGAGTTAGGTTTTTTAGGTGTCATTGTTCCAACACGAGTTGCAACACCACGTTTTTGTGGTGAAGAAACGTTTGTTTGAACTTTTTTATGACTGTTGTAACCAACGTTCAAAGCTGGTGATTTAGATTTTTCTACTTTTGATTTACGCGGTTTGCGAACCAATTGGTTAATTGTAGGCATCTACATTCTCCTGTGTTTTTTTATTTTTGGTGATGATACACTTGGTGACAGCTATCATCTGTGTGTACTTTTGCAACATTTGTCAGCACGTCCCTGTACACTCTTGAGAGACCAAAAGTAAAAAGTACCGTCTATTATTGTAACAAAATTTTCACCTCATTGTCAAGATGTTTTTCTTTTTTCTTGTTAATTTTAGCTCTTGGTACCACCTTATACTAAATGAAAATCATAGAGCAAACTAGGAAGCTAGCCACAGGCTGCTCAAAGCACTGCTTTGAGGTTGTAGATAAGACTGACAAAGTCAGTCACATATATAATCTAAGGCGACGCTGACGAGGTTTGAAGAGATTTTCGAAGAGTATTAGACGAAACAAAAAGGAGGAAACTAAGCCCCCTCAAGTTACAAATTATTTCTTTGAAACACTTCAATTTTAGCACATAATGGTTTTCGAGATAGGATAGTATCACAACCAACCAGATTCTTTCGCGATATTAGCTGCCTCTGTTCGATTACCTGCATCTAGTTTCGAAAGAATATTGGTGACATAGTTTCGGACTGTTCCGTTGGATAGATAAAGTTGATCTGCAATTTCTTGGTTAGAGAAACCCTGAGCGATTCCCTTTAAAACTGCGACTTCTTGCTCTGTTAATGGATTGGGATGCGTCATCACCACTTCCATCAATTCAGGAGAATACTCCTTACGTCCTTCGAGGACGGTGTGCAAGGTTTGCATGAGGTCTGCAATGCTTCTTTCTTTTAATACATAAGCATCTACACCAGCCTTGACCGCACGTTCAAAATACCCAGGACGCTTGAAGGTCGTCACCACAACCACCTTTGTTTCTAGATTTTCTGCTCGTATCCACTCCAAGACTTCAAGACCTGTCTTAACAGGCATTTCTACGTCAAGGATGGCGATATCAACAGACTCCTTTTCTAATAGTTGGATTGCTTCCTGCCCATTCTTGACTTGAAGAACAGACTCCACATCCGGTTGAAGCGTGAGCAATTGACACATAGCATCTCGCAACATACTTTGATCTTCTGCGACTAATACTTTCATCTACATTCTCTCCTTATAAGCTAGTCGAACCTGAACTTCTGTCAGTTGTTTTTGACTAATTACATTTACCTCTCCCGAAAATGGAAGGACACGATCTCGAACTGTATGGAGCTCATTCCCTTTTATTGAAGTAAAACCACAACCATCATCTCTTACTGTTAAAAGGAGTTCTTTCTCTGTCCGTTCTAATCTTAAGTAAGCTTTAGACGCTTTAGCATGCTTGATGATATTGGTTGCCAGTTCTAATAAAATCATAGCAGCCGTGGACTCCATATCCTGGGTCAAGCTAGCCTTGTCCAAGTGATTGTCAACTTGAACCTCAATGCCAGCAATTTCTAGCATCTTTTTGACAGTTTCAAGTTCTGAAGCTAAGGTCCGTGACTTCAGATTTTCCACAATAGTTCGTACTTCATTCATGGAATCCTTGCTTATCTGCTGAATTTCTTTTAATTCCTTCTCCACCTGTGGATAAGCCTCCATCTGAAATAACTGCAAGGCGAGATCCGTTTTGACACTCAGCATAGCAAAGGTGTGTCCCAGACTATCATGCAAATCCTGACCGATACGACTGCGTTCATTTTCTGCTAGCAAGAGATTTATCTGGGCATTTTGCTTAGCCTGAGCTTCTTTCAAATCCTCTACAATTCGAACCCGAACCAAGCCAAAAGTCATCAAATCGACAAAAGTAAGAATCCCAAGCAGATAGAATAGAAACTCAACTTCGATTTTCTGAATAATCAACAGTTGCCCTACAACAAACACTTGAGTAAGGAGAAAAGTCCAGACATGTAAAGACTTTAAACTACGTATACCGAAATGATAAATTAAGAGATTGGAAAGGAAAAAGAAGAACCAGATATAATTCGCAGCAACAAAGGCAGTATAGCCAGCTACATAGACCAGCATGATTCCCCAGAAAAGCCAAGAAAGACGCTGGTTCTTAGTTATTAAAACACCCAAATACGCCACTACAAATAGAATATCAATCAATAAATGCCAGACAGGAAGCTCCCCAGTCACTACAGGAATGATGGAAAAAACCATAAAAATCAAACTGGCCCAATACATATAATCTATACTTTTCAGTCTTTCAAGCATTAAGAATTCTCCTTATGACCTTGAAGGTAAATGGTCAAACCAAATAAAACTGCTGAAAAAACAAGTAGATAAACTGTGGCTGATAAATTGATGCCAGCCTCATTTAAGAAGGTCTTAAGCAACTCCATCAACTGATAGGTCGGTAGGCACTTCCCGATTGCTTGCATCCAGTCTGGAAATAAAGAGATGGGCATCCAGAGTCCACCTAAGACAGCCAATCCTAGATAAAGAAGATTGCCCACGACAGACATCAACTGACTAGTTGGTAAGAGAGTCAAGGCCAAACCAAGGGCTACAAAAGCTACACTTCCAACTATCAGCAAGAGCGCAGCACCAACCCAGCTTCCTAGAGGCATGTCCACACCTCTTACAAAATGCCCAACTGAGAAAACCACCAAGATTGAAACCAAATAATCAATCAACATACTTGTTATCTTTGATAGATAATATTCTACCATATTTACAGGGCTATGACGTAATGTTTTCTGCCAGTTGTTGATCTTGTCGGTTTGTAAAACAACTGGGAATGAGAAGATAGCTGTCGACATCATGGAAAAAGCCGTCATGGAGATGAGGTAGTCGCGCATAAAATTAGTCGGTCCACCTGGTGTTTCCTGGTACATGCCTGAAAAAAATAAATAGAAGGCTGTCGGCATCCCTACTGATAACAAATAATAGACTAGTTGCCGTTTGGTCAATAGAAATTCTATCTTGTTTAGTGCGATCCATCGTTTCATCTTAGTCATCTCCCTTTTGTGTTTCTTCAAAGATTGTATCCAGCAAGCTACGATTATTGACTTCAATTTCTTGAATCCTACATCCTGCTCGAACTAATAGTTCCCAGAAAGCATCTGCTTCGCGTGTGACTACTTGTAGAGCATCCTGTTTTTGTGACCAGTTTTCAACCAAGTTTGACTGTTCGACAACTTCCTTATATGCTAGAGGAAGGATAAAGTGCTTTTCAATCTCCTCATTGCGCATGGCTAGAGGTGTTGTATCGCGAATCAACTCTCCCTTATTCAAGACCAAGATTCGGTCCGCTGTATGCTCTACCTCTTCGATGTAATGGGACGAATAGAGAATGGTAACTCCCTGCGCTTTTAGATCCTGAACAATTTCCCAAAAACGTTGGCGGGTTGAGGTATCCATGGCCGCAGTTGGCTCATCTAAAAAGACAAGTTTTGGTCGGCCAATCAAGGTTAAGACAAAAGAGAAAAGACGCTTTTGCCCACCTGACAATTTTTCTGCAAATTGCTCTTTTTGTTGCTTGTCAAACTGCAATAGTTGATCGATTTCCTGGTTGCTCAAGGGATTTAGATAAATGCTTTGAAAGAAAGCAATCAACTCTTTAACCTTTAGTTTTTGAACAATAACATTTTCTTGAGGAAGATAGGATCTGGTGTAGTCTAACTTGGAACTCGTCACTGGCAATCCTTGGATAGATATTTGTCCGCTAGTAACCAGTTTATCTCCCAATAAACAGTCTAGCAGTGTGCTCTTCCCAGCACCATTTGGACCAATCAAGGCAATGCATTCACCTTCAGCTACCTCAAAGGAAATATCCTTCAAAATAGCCTTGCCCTTGATGTTTTTATGTAAGCCTTGAACCTTAATCATGTTCATGATATTCTCCTTCCAGCCACTCCTTTCCCATCGGAAAGGCAATAAAAATCATAAATCCTAATCCCCATGCACCACGGATGAATTGGTGAAGGAAGGCTTGATCAAACCAACCTGTAAACATTTCTACCAACCATACCACTAGTGACAGTCCAATAAAAAGATAGAGAATCGCATTTTTCATTTTTCAAACTCCTTTTTCACATCTGAGACCAATTTTAATCCTTCTCGGATCAACCAAGACATCATGCTGAAACCTGCAAATAACTCCCAAGGAAAATGATAGAAGTCTTCATCCAACCCAGAAAACATGAGATAAGTCATGACTCCTGCTGCTACTAAACTCATTACGACAATTACTTTATGTTTCATTTTTTCTTCCTCCATTTCATACTTCAATTATAGACTTTTGAAGTTAGCAGATTCATACTTCAATTATAGACTTTTGAAGTTAGCAGAGCTAGATGCTTCTGTCACTAGGAAATATGACAAATGTCATAAAAGATTCTGTTTAAAAAATCAAGAAACATTTCACAACAAAACACGAGTACAAAAGAATTTATAGTCACTTCCGTCAAAGTGATATCAAATTTAGACTAAAATGTAAACTAATACTTATTTAAAAACTCAAGAGAAGAAATTTTTATCCTATAAGCACAAATATTATACGTTGTGCCAAAAGATTTTTTATTGCTTTCTTAAAAATTAGTAAAATTTATAAAAACCCTTAATTTTAAACGTGTATACCTAAATTTTAATTGAATATCAGTTTATAAAATGAATTACTCATACCAAAAAAGAGAGAACCAAACCGATTCTCCCTTAAAGTAAATAAAAAAGATACCTTAAGTATCCAGATAATT
>NZ_JANCPG010000014.1:0-60774 GCF_024295905.1 Streptococcus sp. CF7_Ac1-12
AATAAACCAGAGAAAATCGAAAAATCCGGAATTGTTTACTACTTAACAGAAAAAGCTCTTAAAGACGGTTCTAAACCTGAAACAGGAGACGTAGTAGAAGGAACAACAGAAGTAACCTATGTCTATGAAAAAGCCGGTTCAGTCCTTGTTCATTATGTTGATACAGAAGGCAATCCTCTTCAAGGAACCAATGAAAATCAACAACCAGTGACTCCAACGGTTACGGATACTGATAATGCCAAAGCCGGAACTGACTACGATACAAGAGATCAAAAACCAACAAGCATAACTACAGCAGATGGTAAAGTATATAAACTGGTTCCTCAAAGTACTAAAGGTGATGAAACAGGCAAGGTTGTAGCAGGTCAAACTCTTGAAGTCACTTATGTTTACATTCTGGAAAAAGCCGTACCAGAGCCTAAGCCAGAACCAAAACCAGAGCCTAAGCCAGAACCAAAACCAGAGCCTAAGCCAGAACCAAAACCAGAGCCTAAACCAGAGCCTAAGCCAGAACCAAAACCAGAGCCTAAACCAGAGCCTAAGCCAGAGCCTAAACCAGAGCCTAAGCCAGAACCAAAACCAGAAAATTCAAATAGTATCCAGCCAGAATCAAAGACATCAGAAGAAAAACTACCAAATACTGGTACAGAAAAAGATACTAATGGATCAACTATGGGATTACTAGCTATGGTAACAGGATTGGCATTAGGGTTATTTAAGAAAAAAGAAGAATCAGAATAATCTCAATGTTATGTTATCTATGTAATCATTCAGGGCATCTATTTAATTATTTTCAAATAGATTATTGAGCATGATTTGATTTTTAATAGCTTCTAAATAAAATATTCTATACTACTATATTTGGAATTTTTATAAGAAATTATTTTATATCGAGATTTGATGATACTGATAGAAAATTATTATTTTAAAGTAACTCTATCAGAACTTCAATTTTAAGAGATGAAAAATCTTTTCTCCCTTTTGTGAGGGGAGATTTTTCACTTTTGTCAAATGAAAATAGGGGAGAGAAATATGTCAAGAATTATTACGCTTCATTCTTTTACAGAAATACAGAGATATGGTTTTGAAACTACTCAGTTTTATCGAGCACGTATAGCAAGATATCTAGGAATAGATTATCTCCATCTTCTGACAAATCCTCAAGTTAGACCTGACTGGAAAGCTGATTTAAAAAAACTTGGATTTTTAGAAAAGGAATTAATCTGTGTTCCTCATAGTTTTTCCGATATAGGGCATGATTCCTTATCGGTTAAGCCTGAAACTCTCAATTTATCAGATAGTGATACGCTTGAACTCACTGCAGATGGTTTTGTCTCTTCTCTTACGTTAGGAGATGGCTCAGGTCGTTACTATTATACAAGTGGTCCATTTCTGTTTGAGAGTTTTAAGAAAAAAGAGTTACAGTGGTTTCATAAAAACGGAGACTTAGCGCTCGAGGGACGTTTCATAGACCCATTCATAGAACCTTCTCCTGTTTCTTTATTTTATCCTGAATATATTTTTCGAAAAGATGGAGTTATTTACTCTGAAGAAGATTTACTTATCAAATTTTTGGTTGATATAGCTCAGGATACAGACTTAATTATTCGCGATCAACAAAGTATACCAAAGCCTAGTCTATGGAGATATATGGAAAACACTGGTAAGAATTACTATGAAGTGATTCATTCAAATGTTTTAATGAATATATCACATGCTAATTTAAGGAAAAAGAATAACTATCTAGTTGCAAGTGAATCGCTAACAGAATCATTGCGTCAACTAGATTATAACGCGAGATTTTTAGCTCCCATTTTTACAGAAAAGAAAGGGGAAGTTAAAGATATTGGTCCTATTTTAGACTATTGTTTAGTAGGGCATATGGAGGAAATAAAGAATATTGATCTGGTTATTGAAGTTTTTACGGAATTGTATAAACGCGGCTCAAATGTTCATATTACCTTTTATGGTGGATCGGAAAAAAGATTACAGCAACTTCGGAATCAGTATAACCTTCCACCAATAATTCAATTAAAAGGTATCGTTAACGAAGTGCCTTATCATCTGCACCAATGCTATCTGTCTGCTAGTTATACTGAGTTATTTTCAAATGCCTGTGTAGAAGCTTTGAGCCATGGTTTACTAGCCTTGCTATCAGATGTTGATATTGCTCATCGTTTTTATGCTGGCCAGTCCAATGCCATCAACTTGTTTAAAACTAAATCAGAGTTGATCCAAAAGATAGAAGAGATGGAGCAGACGGGCTATCGCCAGTCAAATGCAGAAAATATCGCCCTAGCGGCTCACTATTCACTAGGGACAGTGGCCCAAAGCTATCGCGAACTACTAGATAGGAACTTCTAGGATGTTGGGAATTCTAGTCACCCTATTGCTCTATTTCTGCTTGATTTCCTTGATTGCCTATTGGAAAAAAGGGAGCGAAGAGGACTATTATCAGGTTAAGAAAGCTGTTCCAGTGACAGTTTTGGCCTTCTCAGTCTTTGCGACCTTGCTCAGTCCCATTTCCTTTCTGACTCTGGTGGGGAATGCCTATACAGGCAGGTCCTATCTCTGGTTTGCCCAATGTGGCATCTTTCTAGCCATTCCACTAGCTCATCGCTATTTTCTGCCCCTCTATCAAAAGGGAAACTATGAGACAGCCTATCATCTTTTAGAGGACAAGTTTCAATCGACTGGCATTCGTTCACTGGCCTCAGGTCTTTTCATCCTCTACCAGTTGGGGCGAATAGCAGTGGTGACCTACTTGTTGTCTCAGGCCTTAGAGCCTTTTATCCTCATCAATCAGCTGGTCTTGTCAGGTTTACTCCTTCTCTTGACGGTCTATTATCTGGCAAGGGGTGGTCTCTTGGTTGTGCTGTGGACGGACTTCTTTCAAGGCTTGGTCCTACTGGCTATATTGGCCCTCTTTCTACCAAGAATTGCCCAATCTGGTTTAGTCGTGAATAGCAGTCAACAGCTATCTCACTTTGCAGAGACGCTGGATGGGAAGACGGTCTTTATCTTAGTTGCAGGAGCAGGTTTTAGTAGCTTGTTTTCCTACGTTTCTTCGCAGGATATCGTCCAACGTTTTAATAGCAAAATGGGGCGTCAGAAGATTGGAAAAATCTTATGGATACAGGGACTTTTGTCCTTTGGGATTGCTAGTTTACTGTATCTGATTGGCTGCTTGATTCGTCAGGAAAATTTTGCTACCACATCGACCAATCCTGTTCTCATTGCTTACGCTCGGGAAGGTCTGGCGCCTTGGTTTGGCAGTTTTATCATGCTGGCTCTCTTGGCAGCAGGCCAATCCACAGTTTCATCCAGTATGAATGCAATCGTGACCTGCTTGAAGTTGGATTTTGCTTGGTCAAAGATTCGCTGGTCGCCAAGTATTCTATCCTTTGTCTTAGCAGGTCTGTCCTGGCTCCTCTGCCTCTTGCTCATGAATGCAGAAATCTACTCCATCTACGAATGGATTAACGGCTTTATGGGCTTGACACTAGGTGTGATAGGTGGTTTGTACCTCTTGGTCTTACTTCTCAAAAGACCGAACTTACAGTTAGCCAAAATCTATCTGGTTTTTAGTCTAGGAGCCTTGGTTCTCTATCATTACAGTGGCCTTTTTGCCAACCCTAATCCCTGGTTAAATAGCATCATCACTACCCTATCTGCCCTGTTTATCTCATTTCTAGGAAGACTATATGAAAACAACATCTAAACCCATAGCCGTCATTTTGATCCGTTCGGGTTCACGCGGCTTAGTGGATAAAAATATCAAACCGCTTGCAGGCAAACCCTTGGTTTTCTATACCATCGAAGTCGCTCTAGCTTCTAAGCTATTTAGTGAAATCTGGATCTCATCAGACTCACTAGCCTATCTAGAACTCTGTCGTCAAGCCTATCCAGAGATTCGTTGTGTCCATAGACCAAAAGAATTGGCCCTATCCACAACCTCTAGTTTAGAAACCTTACGAGACTTTTTACAGCCCTTTGAAGAAGAGCAGGTCTTTGTGAATCTACAGGTGACCTCACCCTTGAGGGAGGTGGAGCATCTTATCGATTCCTACCAGCTCTACTGTCAGTCTGGCGCCGACCATTTGATTTCCTGTGTTAAGGCGGACAAGAGTCGTAGTCTTTTCTTGCAGTTAGCGGAGTCGTCATTTATCCGCCCGCCTCACGTTTCCAAGCACTATGCTCGGCAAAAAGAGCCTGTCTATTACTATCCTAACGGTAGTATCTGGATTTCTCGCAAGGACCGTTACCTACGAGACGAGACCTTTTACACAGATAAGACAGTAGCCTATGAAATGCCCAAACTCTATTCTTATGATATCGACGATGCCTTGGACTTTGAAGTCGTTGAGACCTTGCTGCACCATCACTACCTAGGAGAATCAAAGAAATGAAACACCTCATCATTGCCACAACGCCCTTGCAGGCCAAGATTGCCCAGCATATCAAGAGCCTCTATCCTGATCAGGAATTTGTCAGCCTTTATGTCAGTCCTGTCAAAAATGCCCGTCAGGAGCATTATGCCAAGGATTTTGACCATGCTCACTATCCTCAGACGGCAGAGGACTTGGCTCAGATTTGTCAGGAGCTTGCCGGCGACTATGACACTATCTTTTATGCTAGTTTTGACAATAGCTTGATTCTGGACTTGGTTGCTAGTTCGACCTACCAACACCTCATGAGTTTTGATGATGGCTATGCGGATATTTACCCTTTGGGAATGTATGCCCTCCCTCTTCAACCTATTCAGGTGGGACCTTTGGGCTTGACCAGAGATGACTTGATTGAGCGGACGGAAAAGCACTATACCCTCTATCGCAGTGACTACCATGTCGTAGCTAGAGAAAAGCTTGTTTATCTGGAGCATTTTTTTGACCTGCCACAAGCACCCGTCTCAAATGGTAAGACGGTCAAGGTCCTGTTGGGGCAAAAGTTCTCTGAAGAGGACGATCAGATCTCCATCCGTTTTATCAGTACCTATGCCAAGGCTTTGGCAATTGATCTCTATCTGCCTCATCCAAAGGAAACCTTCACTATTCCAAACGTGACTTACTTGGAGACGGAGCTGATCTTTGAAGATGTTCTAGCCCAACTCTTTCAAGAATACGAGTTCGTTCAGGTCTATCACTTCACCTCGTCTGTCAGCCTCCATTTGAAAGACCTGCCCCATGTGACCATCACAGGCATTTCCCTCCCCTACTATGAGGATCGTCAAAAAGAATTGCGACGCTTAGGTTGTCAGTTTGAAACGATTTCCCTTGGCTGGTAGCTTAAAGTAAATAACTTTTACCCGTTATTCTAATATTTTTCCATTTTAATAGTAGTCGATAAGTTCCCTTTAGTCTCTTGTTTTCTCCCGTTTTAAAGTGACTCAGGGGGCTTTTTTTGATATAATAAAAAGGACTGTTATCAGTTAGAAAGAGGTTGGTATGAAAGAATTACAAACTGTACTAAAGAATCATTTTGCAATCGAATTTGCAGACAAAAACTTATTGGAAACTGCCTTTACTCATACAAGTTATGCCAATGAGCACCGCCTCTTAAAAATTTCACACAATGAACGCTTGGAATTTTTAGGAGACGCTGTTCTACAGTTATTGATTTCAGAATATCTGTATAAAAAATATCCTAAAAAGCCTGAGGGTGACTTGTCTAAACTCCGTGCCATGATTGTCCGAGAGGAGAGTTTGGCTGGTTTTGCGCGTGATTGCCAGTTTGACCAATTTATAAAACTTGGTAAAGGAGAAGAAAAATCTGGTGGTCGCAATCGTGACACCATTCTTGGTGATGCCTTCGAAGCCTTTCTTGGTGCTCTCCTTTTGGACAAGGATGTGGCCAAGGTCAAGGAATTTATCTATCAAGTCATGATTCCTAAGGTTGAAGCAGGTGAGTTTGAGATGATTACAGACTACAAAACTCATCTTCAAGAGTTACTTCAGGTCAATGGCGATGTGGCTATCCGTTATCAGGTTATTTCTGAAACGGGTCCTGCCCATGATAAGGTCTTTGATGTGGAAGTTCTTGTCGAAGGCAAGAGCATTGGTCAAGGTCAAGGTCGTTCTAAGAAATTAGCAGAGCAGGAAGCTGCCAAAAATGCCGTTGAGAAAGGGCTGGATTCATGTATTTAAAGGAAATCGAAATTCAGGGATTCAAGTCTTTTGCTGACAAGACTAAGGTCGTCTTTGACCAAGGTGTGACGGCAGTTGTTGGACCCAATGGATCTGGAAAGTCGAATATTACAGAAAGTCTGCGTTGGGCCTTGGGGGAGTCCAGTGTCAAGAGTCTCCGTGGGGGCAAGATGCCGGATGTCATCTTTGCTGGAACAGAAAGTCGCAAACCGCTCAATTATGCTTCTGTAGTTGTGACTCTGGATAATCATGACGGATTTATCAAGGATGCTGGTCAAGAAATCAGGGTCGAACGTCATATCTATCGTAGCGGAGATAGCGAATACAAGATTGACGGTAAGAAAGTCCGTCTGCGTGATATTCATGACCTTTTCTTGGATACAGGTTTGGGACGAGATTCCTTCTCCATTATTTCCCAAGGGAAGGTTGAGGAGATTTTCAACTCCAAGCCTGAGGAACGTCGTGCCATTTTCGAAGAAGCTGCAGGAGTTTTGAAATACAAGACTCGCAGAAAAGAAACAGAAAGCAAACTGCAGCAAACTCAGGACAATCTAGATCGTTTAGAGGACATTATCTACGAGTTGGATAATCAAATAAAGCCTCTTGAGAAGCAAGCTGAGAATGCCCGAAAGTTTTTAGATTTGGAAGGTCAACGCAAGGCTATTTATTTAGACGTGCTGGTTGCTCAAATCAAGGATAATAAGGCTGAACTAGAGTCGACAGAAGAAGAGTTGGCTCAGGTTCAGGAACTCTTAACTAGCTATTACCAAAAGCGTGAAAAACTAGAGGAAGAAAATCAAACTCTTAAAAAGCAACGCCAAGATTTACAGGCTGAAATGGCCAAAGACCAAGGAAGTTTGATGGACTTGACTAGTCTGATTAGTGATTTAGAGAGAAAATTAGCCCTGTCGAAACTAGAATCTGAGCAAGTAGCCCTGAATCAACAGGAAGCACAAGCCCGTTTGGCTGCTTTAGAGGATAAGAGAAATTCACTCAGCAAAGAAAAATCTGATAAGGAAAGCTCTTTAGCACTTTTAGATGAAAATCTAGTTCAAAATAATCAAAAACTGAATCGATTAGAAGCTGAATTACTAGCTTTTTCAGATGATCCTGATCAGATGATTGAGCTCTTGCGTGAACGCTTTGTAGCTCTTTTACAAGAAGAAGCGGATGTCTCAAACCAACTGACCCGTATTGAGAATGAGTTGGAAAATAGTCGTCAGCTTTCTCAAAAACAAGCAGATCAATTAGAAAAGCTGAAAGAACAGTTAGATACAGCTAAAGAGAAGGCTAGTCATCAAAAAGAAGAGCTTGAAACTGCCAAGGAGCAGGTTCAGAAATTACTGGCCGACTATCAAATCTGTGCCAAGGAGCAAGAGGAGCAGAAAACTTCCTATCAAGCTCAACAAAGTCAACTTTTTGACCGTCTGGATAGTCTCAAAAACAAGCAAGCTAGAGCCCAAAGTTTGGAAAATATCCTGAGAAATCATAGTAACTTTTATGCAGGTGTTAAGAGTGTTCTCCAAGAAAAAGACCGCCTTGGTGGGATTATTGGAGCAGTTAGTGAGCACCTGGCCTTTGATGTGCATTATCAAACTGCTCTAGAGATTGCGCTAGGAGCCAGCAGTCAGCATATCATCGTAGAAGATGAAGAGGCGGCAACCAAGGCGATTGATTTCCTCAAACGAAATAGAGCTGGTCGTGCAACCTTCCTTCCTTTAACGACTATCAAGGCGCGTACGATTTCTAGTCAGAATCAAGATGCTATTGCTGCAAGTCCAGGATTTCTGGGTATGGCAGATGAGTTGGTGACATTCGATACTAGACTGGAAGCTATTTTCAAGAACTTGCTAGCTACGACGGCTATTTTTGATACCGTAGAACATGCGCGTGCAGCTGCTCGCCAGGTTCGTTATCAGGTTCGTATGGTGACATTGGACGGTACAGAGTTGCGCACAGGTGGTTCCTATGCGGGTGGTGCTAATCGCCAGAATAACAGCATTTTTATCAAGCCAGAACTGGAGCAATTACAAAAAGAAATTGCTGAAGAAGAAGCAAGTTTTCGTTCAGAAGAAGCGTCTTTGAAGACCTTGCAAGATGAGATGGCTAGATTGACAGAAAGATTAGAAGAAATCAAATCTCAAGGAGAGCAGGCTCGTATTCAGGAGCAGGGCTTGGCCCTCGCTTATCAGCAGACCAGTCAGCAAGTTGAAGAACTAGAAACTCTTTGGAAACTTCAAGAAGAGGAATTAGATCGTCTTTCTGACGGAGATTGGCAAGCAGATAAGGAAAAATGCCAAGCACGCCTTGCTACCATTGCCAATGAAAAGCAAAATCTGGAAGCTGAGATTGAAGAGATTAAGTCTAACAAAAATGCCATCCAAGAACGTTATCAGAACTTGCAAGAAGAGCTAGCGCAAGCTCGCTTACTTAAGACAGAACTGCAAGGGCAAAAACGTTACGAAGTTGCTGATATTGAACGCTTAGGTAAGGAACTAAGTAATCTTGATCTTGAGCAAGAAGAAATCCAGCGCCTTCTTCAAGAAAAGGTTGACAATCTTGAGAAAGTTGATACGGATTTGCTCAGTCAACAGGCCGAAGAAGCCAAAATGCAGAAAACAAACCTCCAACAAGGTCTGATTCGCAAGCAGTTTGAGTTGGATGATATTGAAGGTCAACTGGATGATATTGCAAGTCATTTGGATCAGGCTCGCCAGCAGAATGAGGAGTGGATTCGCAAGCAAACACGTGCTGAAGCTAAGAAAGAGAAGGTCAGCGAGCGCTTGCGCTATTTACAAAGTCAATTAACAGACCAGTATCAGATTAGCTATACTGAAGCACTAGAAAAGGCACATGAATTGGAAAACCTCAATCTGGCAGAGCAAGAGGTTAAGGATTTAGAGAAGGCTATTCGCTCACTGGGACCTGTCAACTTGGAAGCTATTGACCAGTACGAAGAAGTGCACAACCGTCTGGACTTTCTAAATAGTCAGCGAGATGATATTTTGTCAGCGAAAAATTTGCTCCTTGAAACCATTACAGAGATGAATGATGAGGTTAAGGAACGCTTTAAAACCACTTTTGAAGCTATTCGTGAGTCTTTCAAAGTGACCTTTAAGCAGATGTTTGGCGGAGGTCAGGCGGACCTGATTTTGACTGAGGGAGACCTGCTGACAGCTGGGGTTGAGATTTCTGTTCAACCTCCAGGTAAGAAAATCCAGTCGCTTAACCTTATGAGTGGTGGTGAAAAAGCCCTGTCAGCTCTAGCTTTGCTTTTCTCTATCATTCGAGTTAAGACTATCCCATTTGTCATCTTGGATGAGGTAGAGGCTGCACTAGATGAAGCTAATGTTAAGCGTTTTGGGGATTACCTCAACCGCTTTGACAAGGACAGCCAGTTTATCGTTGTGACCCACCGTAAGGGAACCATGGCAGCGGCTGATTCTATCTATGGAGTGACTATGCAAGAATCAGGTGTCTCAAAAATTGTTTCGGTGAAGTTAAAAGATTTAGAAAGTATTGAAGGATGACAATTAAACTAGTAGCAACGGATATGGACGGAACCTTCCTAGATGGGAATGGGCGTTTTGATATGGATCGTCTCAAGTCTCTCTTAGCTTCCTATAAGGAAAAAGGGATTTACTTTGCGGTAGCTTCAGGGCGCGGATTTCTGTCTCTAGAAAAATTATTTGCTGATGTTCGTGATGACATTATTTTCATCGCGGAAAATGGCAGTTTAGTAGAGTATCAAGGTCAGGACTTGTATGAAGCGACTATGTCTCGTGACTTTTATCTATCAACTTTTGAAAAGCTGAAAACGTCACCTTATGTAGATATCAATAAACTGCTCTTGACGGGAAAAAAGGGAGCTTATGTTCTAGATACGGTTGATGAGACCTATTTAAAAGTGAGTCAGCACTATAATGAAAATATTCAAAAAGTAGCGAGTTTAGAAGCTATCACAGATGATATTTTCAAATTTACAACCAACTTCACAGAAGAAACGCTAGAAGCTGGGGAAGCTTGGGTAAACGAAAATGTCCCTGGTGTTAAGGCCATGACAACTGGCTTTGAATCCATTGATATTGTTCTGGACTATGTCGATAAGGGTGTGGCCATTGTTGAATTAGCTAAAAAACTTGGTATCACAATGGATCAGGTTCTGGCTTTTGGAGACAATCTAAATGACTTGCATATGATGCAGGTTGTGGGATATCCTGTAGCTCCTGAAAATGCACGACCAGAAATTTTAGAATTAGCAGAGACTGTGATTGGTCACCATAAAGACCAGTCGGTTATAGCTTATATGGAGGGCTTATAATGGCAGATATAAAATTGATTGCATTGGACTTGGACGGGACCTTGCTGACTACTGATAAAAAGCTGACGGATCGTACCAAGGCAACCTTGAAAGCTGCGCGTGATCGTGGTATTAAAGTTGTATTGACAACTGGTCGTCCCTTAAAAGCTATGGATTTCTTTCTCCATGAGTTGGGGACTGACGGTCATGAAGATGAGTATACCATTACCTTTAATGGTGGTTTGGTTCAGAAAAATACAGGTGAAATCCTTGATAAAACAGTCTTTTCATATGATGATGTGGCACGCTTGTATGAAGAAACAGAGAAATTGTCACTGCCTCTTGACGCCATCTCAGAAGGAACTGTTTATCAAATCCAATCGGACCAAGAAAGTCTTTATGCCAAATTCAATCCAGCTTTAACTTTTGTACCAGTTGACTTTGAAGACCTGTCTAGTCAAATGACCTACAATAAATGCGTGACTGCCTTTGCTCAAGAACCCTTGGATGCAGCCATTCAAAAGATTTCACCAGAATTGTTTGACCAATATGAAATCTTTAAATCACGTGAAATGTTGCTAGAGTGGTCACCAAAGAATGTACACAAAGCAACCGGTTTGGCTAAACTAATCAGTCATCTTGGAATTGACCAAAGCCAAGTGATGGCCTGTGGTGATGAAGCCAATGACCTTTCTATGATTGAATGGGCAGGGCTCGGTGTTGCCATGCAAAACGCTGTTCCTGAAGTCAAGGCAGTCGCAAATGTGGTGACCCCAATGACCAATGATGAGGAAGCTGTCGCCTGGGCTATCGAAGAATATGTGCTAAAGGAGAACTAAGATATGGGATTGTTTGACCGTCTATTCGGAAAAAAAGAAGAACCTAAAATCGAAGAAGTTGTAAAAGAAGCTCTGGAAAATCTTGATTTGTCTGAAGATGTTGAGCCAGCCTTAACAGAAGCTGAGGAACTTCCTCATGAAGAAGCAGAAGTTGAAAGTTCTGAAGAAGCTCTGCTCCAAGAAGAGGAAAATCAAGACACAGTTGAAGAAAGTCTGGATTCAGAACCAACTGTAGAAGTTTCTCAAGAAGAAATAGAAGAATTTCCAAACTCAGAAGAAGTCACAGAGGAAGAGAATACGGAGCTCCTAGAGACTGTAGAAGAAAATAATTCTGAAGTTCTTGAAGCAGAAACGACTCAAGTAGAAGAGACTGTTCAGGAAAAATATGACCGCAGTCTCAAGAAAACTCGTACAGGATTTGGTGCTCGTTTGAATGCCTTCTTTGCCAATTTCCGCTCTGTTGATGAAGAATTTTTCGAGGAACTGGAAGAACTGCTAATTATGAGTGATGTTGGTGTCCAGGTCGCTTCTAACTTAACAGAGGAGCTACGCTACGAAGCCAAGCTTGAAAACGCCAAGAAACCTGACGCACTTCGCCGTGTCATCATTGAGAAATTGGTTGAGCTTTATGAAAAGGATGGCAACTACGATGAAAGAATCCACTTCCAAGATGGCTTGACAGTCATGCTCTTTGTCGGGGTCAATGGTGTTGGGAAAACAACTTCTATCGGGAAACTAGCCCACCGCTACAAACAAGCTGGCAAGAAAGTCATGTTGGTTGCGGCAGATACCTTCCGTGCAGGGGCAGTAGCCCAGCTAGCAGAATGGGGCCGTCGTGTAGATGTTCCAGTAGTAACTGGAGCTGAAAAAGCTGACCCAGCCAGTGTGGTCTTTGATGGCATGGAACGTGCCGTATCTGAAGGTATCGATATTCTCATGATCGATACTGCAGGTCGTCTGCAAAATAAGGATAACCTTATGGCCGAGCTAGAAAAGATTGGTCGTATCATCAAACGTGTTGTGCCAGAAGCTCCGCATGAAACCTTCTTGGCACTTGATGCATCAACAGGTCAAAACGCTCTTGTACAGGCCAAAGAATTTTCAAAAATAACGCCATTAACTGGAATTGTCTTGACTAAGATTGATGGAACTGCTCGAGGTGGTGTTGTTTTAGCCATCCGTGAAGAACTCAATATTCCTGTAAAATTGATTGGTTTTGGTGAAAAAATCGATGATATTGGAGAGTTTAACTCAGAAAACTTTATGAAGGGTCTCTTAGAAGGCTTAATCTAATCAGAAGCAAAAATCCTGCAAGGCACAAACTTGCAGGATTTTTTTTATTCTAAACGACCATCTTGACGATAAGCGATATCTGGTTGCCAAGTCCATTTAGCACCGAATTTTTCAAGTAAGTCAAAGCTTGCTTGAGGTCCCATGCTTCCAGCTTTATAGTCATGAAGTGGGGCACCATTTTCAGCCCAGAGTTCTTCGATACGGTCAATCAATTTCCATGATGCACCAACCTCATCCCAGTGGCTAAAGTTAGTTGAGTTGTTATTTAAGACATCATAGATTAATTTCTCGTATGGTTCTGGGGAAGCACCAGTTGCAGTCGCATCTGTACGGTAATCAAGTGAGTTAGGAGCCAAGTTAAATTCTTCTCCTACTTGCTTCCCATTTAGGCTAAGAGAGAAGCCTTCTGTTGGTTGGATATAGATGGTCAAAATGTTTGGAGCAAGTGGTTCTCCAAAGATAGAATCCATTTGTTTAAAGACGATGTTGACATGAGTTCCTTTTTCAGTCAGACGTTTACCAGTACGGAAGAAGAAAGGAACGCCACGGAATCGATCGCTGTTTACAAAGAAGGCACCAGATGCAAAGGTTTCAGTTGTTGATTCTGGATTTACATTTGGCTCGCTACGATAAGAGATATATTTCATGCCATCAATCTTACCAGAGCGGTATTGACCACGGATAAAGTATTCTTTAAGTTCTTCATCAGTTGGGTGATAGAGGTTTTTAAAGACCTTAATCTTCTCAGCACGAATCTCGTCTTTTGTGAAGCTTGCTGGCTTGTCCATGGCAAGGAGAGAAAGCAGTTGTAGTGTATGGTTTTGTACCATGTCGCGGAGGGCACCAGATTGGTCATAGTAGCCACCACGTTCTTCTACACCCAAGCGCTCTGCAAAAGTAATTTGAACATTGTCGATAAAATCCTTGTTCCAAACATTTTCAAAAATCAAGTTTGCAAAGCGAACTGCAAAGATACTTTGGATCATTTCCTTACCAAGATAATGGTCAATACGGAAAATTTGTTCTTCGTCAAATGTTGCTAGGAGCTCGTCATTCAACTTGCTTGCAGTTGCGTAATCTGTACCAAATGGTTTTTCAACGATTAAGCGCTCAAAACCTTTACCATCCACAATGTTTTCAGACTTGAGGTGTTTTGCGATAGTTCCAAAGAATTGAGGCGCCATAGACAAGAAGAAGAGCTTGTTGTGTTCAGCTTGATACTTGTCATTTAGTTCAGCCTGCAATTGACGCAAAGCAATGTAGTGTTCTGTATCATTGACATCGTGACTTTGATAGTAGAAGTGGCTAGCGAACTCTTGAGCCTGTTCGGTACTATCTGCCAAATCAAGGATCGATTCGACTACAACAGATTCAAAATATTCCTTGCTCCAAGGACGACGAGCAGTTCCAATGACTGCAAAGTGCTCGGAAAGATTGCCGGATTTATATAGTCTAAAAAGGGAAGGGTAGAGCTTGCGTTTAGCCAGGTCTCCACTCGCACCGAAAATTGTAACAATAACCTTAGATGACATCTAGCTACCTAATTTCTATTTTATTCCTAGTCTTGCTAGGTATGAGGAAACCTCATTTCATAAACTTAATTCTAACATAATTTTCCTAAAAATCAAAAAATCCAATACGAGATAGAAAAAAACTGCAAGGAAATCCTTACAGTTTGCGTTTAGACGTTTAATACCTTGTCCAAGAACTCTTTCAGACGTGGGTGTTGTGGGTTGTCAAAAATTTGATCAGGTGTTCCGTCTTCAAGGAATTCGCCATCTGCAGTAAAGATAACTCGGTTAGCAACTTGACGGGCAAATCCCATCTCATGGGTTACGATAATCATGGTCATACCTTGCTCAGCCAATTCCTTCATAACGTTTAGTACGTCTCCAACCATCTCAGGGTCAAGGGCAGAAGTTGGTTCATCAAAGAGCATGATGTCTGGATTCATTGCTAGTCCACGAGCGATGGCCACACGTTGTTTTTGACCACCTGATAGGCTATCTGGGTTAGCATTAGCTTTATCTGCTAGCCCAACCTTGTCAAGCAACTCCATTCCCAATTTCTCAGCTTCTTCCTTAGTCATCAACTTGTGCTCGATAGGAGCAAAAGTAATGTTGTCCAATACAGACATATGAGGGAAGAGGTTAAAGTGTTGGAACACCATTCCGATATTTTCACGAACGTGGTCAACGTTGGTTGTTTTTTCAGTTAAGTCATAGCCGTTCACAGTGATGTGACCGCTCGTAACTTCTTCTAGAAGATTAAGGCTACGGAGGAAGGTCGACTTACCAGATCCTGAAGGACCGATGATACAAACAACATCTCCTTCATAGAATTTAGTTGTGATTCCTTTTAGAACCTCATTTTTTCCATAGTGCTTGTGTAAATCATTTACATCAATTTTTAATTTTGCCATTAACGAATCCTCTTTTCTAAGCGTTTCGCTAGTCTAGTCAAAAGTGTGATAATTACAAGATAGAAGATAGCAAGGATTGCATACATCTTGAAACTTTGGTAGTTACGGGCGATGATAATCTTACCAGTTTGGAAGAGTTCAACCAAACCGATAGCAGATACGATGGTTGTATCTTTAAGAGCGATAACGAATTGGTTAACAAAGTTTGGCAACATCAATTTAGTCGCTTGTGGCAAGATAATCTTACGCATGGTTTTTCCATAAGAGATACCCAAGCTTCGGCTGGCTTCCATTTGGCCAACCGGAACGGCCTGAATACCACCACGAACGATTTCAGCGATATAAGCAGCAGCATTGAGTGATAGGGCAATGGTACCAGCTACAAAGTCGTTAATTGGACTTTGTTGGCCTGTGATGGACTCGATGAAGTTTGGAATTCCCCAGAAGATGAAGGCTGCAAGAATCATCAAAGGAATACCACGGATAACGTCAACGAAAATCTCAGAGATCACACGAAGAGATTTGTAGGGGCTAACGCTAAACATACCGAAGATAATCCCGATAACAATAGCAATAGCAAATGAGATAAGAGCTAGAGCAAGAGTGATACCAAGTCCGCTAAGGAGCTGTTTGTAGTTATTTTGAAGCAAGCCCCAGATAGTTGTTTCGTCAACAGTGCTTGTTGAAGTAGTTGAAGATTCGCTAGCTAGGTATTTGTCAAGAATCTTTTGGAATTCACCGTTTGCTTTAAGGTTTGCAAGTCCGTTGTTGAACATTTCAATCAATTCTGGATTTGCTCCTTTTTTAACGGCAAAGGCTGTTTCACCGATTGGAGTTCCAGCGATTGGAGTTTTCAATTTTTGACCTTGGCTGATAGAATATTTGAGAACAGGCTCATCATCCATAACGGCATCAATGGCACCAGTGTTTAAACTGTCATACATTGAAGAACCATCAGCGAAGGTTTTGATTTTGTAACCGTATTTGCTTTGATTTTCTGTTAGGAAGGTTTGAGAAGCGGTTCCGTTTTTAACACCGACTGTCTTCCCTTTCAAATCTTCATAAGAAGCAATGGTACTTGATTCTTTGACACCAAGGATAGTATTAGCAGTGTAGTAGGATTCTGAGAAGTCAAAAGTTGCCTTACGAGCATCTGTAACAGACATACCAGCAATGATACCATCAGCTTGTCCAGCTTGAACAGCACTGATAGCGGCATCGAAACCAGGGTTGGTGATTTCAACTTCAAAACCTTGGTCTTTAGCGATTGCCTTAATCAAGTCCATATCAATACCAGTAAATTGGTTACTTGAGTTTTGGAACACAAAAGGTGCAAAAGAAGAATCACTGGCAATGATGTATTTAGCTTTAACAGGAGTTGCTTTTAGACCTGCTGCAGTCGTTGTAGTTGGCACTGCTGAAGAAGATGATGCAGTCCATTTCTTGATGATTTTATCAAGACTTCCATCTTTTTTCATTTCAGCCAAGGCTTGGTTAAATTCAGTCACCAGGTGCTCGTATTTACTTCCTTTTTTCACACCAAAAGCAAAACTTCCTACAGCTTCACCATCCATTTCAATATGGAGGTCTTGACCTTGGTTAATGGCATACTCGATAACAGGTTTGTCATCCATCATAGCATCGATAGCACCAGCAGTCAAGCTGTTGTTCATCAAATCACCAGTGTCAAATGTTTTAATAGTAAAACCGTATTTATCTTTGATTGTTTCAAGAAAACGTTGAGCAGCAGTTCCGTTTTTAACACCAACGGTTTTGCCAGTTAATTGGTCGTACTTGCTAATCTTGTGTGCCTTTGTAGTTGCAATGACAACTTTTGTATCATAGTAAGTATCAGACATGGTGAAGACTTTTTCACGTTCTTTAGTCTTTGTCATCCCTGCCATGATAGCGTCAGCTTGACCAGCTTGAACCGCATTTACCGCTGCATCAAATCCAGGATAGGACATCTGAATATTCCATCCTTTAATCTCAGCGACTTTGTTGATAATGTCAACATCAATTCCTTTATAAGTTTGATCTGAATCTTTAAACTCAAAAGGTGCATAGGCGGTATCAGACACAATCTTAATCGTCTCTGCTTTTGCAATACCTAATGAGAAAATTGGGAATAAAATTAGCAAAAATGCTAGAAATTTTTTCTTCATTTTTAGTCTCCTTTTCCGAATATTTTCCCATTATATCAGAAAAAACAAAAAAATGCAAATCTAGGGACTTTTATGTTAGAAGATATAACATAAAAGCTATTTATTTCTTTCTTGAACTGCTACCACAAAGTGCTATAATAATAGTATATAGTAGAAGAAAAGAGGACAGGGATATGAAGAACAAAAGAATTTTTAAAGACTTCCAAACTTCTAAAATGAGTTTAAACATTTACACAAGCCCCTTGTTAGCCTTTGCTTTTGTCTTCATAGGGGAATTTGTGGCTTATACTCTTTATGGTATTAGTTTCTTAGCTCTCATCGGACTTGCTAGAAATTTTGGAGAGGCTGGTCAAAATCTTGCAACCTACTTGCAGACCTTGCATCAGAGCTTGATGGATAAAACAAGTGACTTTCATTTAATTTTAGATTTACTGGCCTTTGGTTTTATACTCAACACTGTGTTCAGATGGACTAGAAAAGTTGAGAAAAGACCTATTCGAACTTTGGGATTTTATAGAGAGAATTTCCTCAGCAATCTCCTTAAAGGATTTGGCTTAGGTTTGGCACTTTTTCTTCTGACCTTGTTAGGTTTAGTAGCCTTGGGGCAATATCGTTTGGAATCCATTCACTTAAATCTTTACTCGCTTGTCTTTGTCATTTTTACCATTCCATTTTGGATTTTACAGGGGACAACAGAAGAAGTGGTGGCCCGTGCTTGGCTCCTTCCTCAATTGGCTTCAAGAACCAATTTAAAACTTGCTGTTCTTATATCTAGCCTATTCTTTGCTTTGCTCCATGCTGGGAATTCTGGTCTTACACCTTTATCTCTAGTGAATCTCTTTTTATTCGGAGTTGCTATGTCACTTTACCTCCTCAAAACAGATACAGTTTGGGGTGTTGCAGGTATTCATGGCGCCTGGAATTTTGCTCAGGGAAATCTTTTTGGGATTTTAGTTAGTGGTCAACCATCAGGAACGTCATTGATGACCTTTTTACCACAAGGCAATCAAGGCTGGCTATCAGGAGGATTTTTTGGGATTGAAGGTTCTATCATGACAAGTTTAGTCTTGTTACTTTTGATTGTCTATCTCGCTTACCAATTAAAGAAAGAAAATGAAAGGATGTGACTTCGGTCCGTCCTTTTCTTCGTGAAAATGCTATAAGTATGCTAAAATAGGAATAGCACATGGAGAGAGGATTCTTATGATCAATCGCATTACAGACAATCAATTTAAACTAGTATCAAAATATCAACCATCAGGAGATCAACCCCAAGCTATCAAGCAGTTGGTTGATAATATCGAGGGGGGAGAAAAAGCTCAGATTCTGATGGGGGCGACTGGAACAGGGAAGACCTATACCATGAGTCAGGTCATTTCCAAAGTCAATAAACCAACTCTGGTCATCGCCCACAATAAAACTCTAGCAGGCCAGCTCTATGGGGAGTTTAAGGAATTTTTCCCTGAAAATGCTGTTGAGTACTTCGTATCTTACTATGATTATTACCAACCTGAGGCCTATGTACCTTCAAGCGATACCTATATTGAGAAGGATAGTTCTGTCAATGACGAGATTGATAAGCTCCGACACTCAGCGACTTCAGCCCTTTTGGAGCGCAATGATGTTATTGTCGTAGCTTCAGTCTCTTGTATCTATGGTTTGGGTTCGCCCAAAGAATACGCTGATAGTGTCGTTAGTCTCCGTCCAGGTCTTGAAATTTCTCGTGATAAACTCTTAAATGACTTGGTTGATATTCAGTTTGAGCGAAATGATATTGATTTCCAACGCGGCAGATTTCGTGTACGTGGGGATGTGGTGGAGATTTTCCCAGCTTCCCGTGATGAACACGCCTTTCGAGTAGAATTTTTTGGAGACGAAATTGACCGTATCCGTGAGGTTGAGGCGCTGACAGGTCAGGTCTTGGGAGAAGTGGATCATTTAGCGATTTTCCCTGCGACTCACTTTGTGACCAATGACGACCACATGGAAGTTGCCATTGCCAAGATTCAAGCAGAATTAGAAGAGCAACTAGCTATCTTTGAGAAGGAAGGTAAATTGCTTGAAGCCCAACGTTTGAAACAGCGGACAGAGTATGATATCGAAATGTTGCGTGAGATGGGCTATACCAACGGGGTTGAGAACTATTCACGTCACATGGATGGACGGAGTGAGGGTGAGCCTCCTTACACGCTTCTCGACTTCTTCCCAGATGATTTCTTGATTATGATTGACGAGAGTCACATGACTATGGGACAAATAAAAGGTATGTATAATGGAGACCGTTCGCGTAAAGAAATGCTGGTTAATTATGGTTTCCGTTTGCCGTCAGCCTTGGACAATCGTCCTCTTCGCCGTGAAGAGTTTGAAAGTCATGTACATCAGATTGTTTACGTTTCAGCGACACCAGGTGACTATGAAAATGAACAGACCGAGACAGTGATTGAGCAAATCATTCGTCCGACAGGGCTATTGGATCCTGAGGTGGAAGTACGTCCGACAATGGGACAGATTGATGACCTCTTAGGTGAAATCAATGCCCGTGTTGAAAAGAACGAACGTACCTTTATTACCACCTTGACCAAGAAAATGGCAGAAGACTTGACCGACTACTTCAAGGAAATGGGTATCAAGGTCAAGTACATGCACTCGGATATTAAGACCTTGGAACGGACGGAGATTATCCGTGACCTGCGCTTGGGTGTCTTTGATGTCTTGGTCGGAATCAACCTGCTCCGTGAAGGGATTGACGTTCCTGAAGTGAGCCTCGTAGCGATTCTCGATGCTGACAAGGAAGGTTTCCTTCGTAACGAACGTGGTCTCATCCAGACCATTGGACGTGCTGCCCGTAACAGTGAAGGCCATGTCATCATGTATGCGGACACGGTTACCCAGTCTATGCAACGTGCCATCGATGAAACTGCCCGCCGTCGGAAAATCCAGATGGCCTATAATGAAGAACACGGTATTGTGCCTCAGACAATCAAGAAAGAAATCCGTGACCTGATTGCTGTGACCAAGGCAGTTGCTAAGGAAGAAGACAAGGAAGTTGACATCAATAGCCTCAACAAACAAGAGCGCAAAGAGCTTGTCAAGAAACTCGAAAAACAAATGCAAGAAGCAGTTGAAGTGCTTGACTTTGAACTAGCAGCTCAGATTCGTGATATGATGCTGGAAGTCAAGGCGTTGGATTAGAATATTACCTAAAGGAGAAAATATGTCCCGTTCCCAATTAACGATTTTAACAAATATTTGTCTGATCGAAGACCTCGAAACTCAGCGCGTGGTTATGCAGTATCGCTCTCCTGAAACAAATCGCTGGTCTGGTTATGCCTTTCCTGGAGGTCATGTTGAAAATGGTGAGGCTTTTGCGGAGTCTGTCATTCGTGAAATCTACGAAGAAACAGGATTGACTATCCAAAATCCTCAACTTGTCGGCATTAAAAATTGGCCACTAGATACAGGTGGGCGCTATATTGTCATTTGTTATAAGGCGACTGAGTTCTCTGGTAGCCTTCGCTCTTCAGATGAAGGAGAAGTTTCTTGGGTGCAAAAAGACCAGATTCCAAACTTGGATCTGGCCTATGATATGCTACCTTTGATGGAGATGATGGAAGCTCCGGACAAATCTGAATTTTTCTACCCTCGCCGTACAGAAGATGATTGGGAGAAGAAAATCTTCTAGTCTTTTACTAAATAACCGAGCTGATCCAAGGCCTCCTCGATATAGTGGAGGTCTTGTTGTGTTTCGGCTTCGACTAGGTGGTAATGGACACCATCTGTTAATTCAGATAAAGGTCTAAAATCAGAATGCTCGACTTGTTCTAGAAAATGTTGAACATCTCTGCGGCAAGACAGTTTAAGCAAGGTTTCAATTTCTCCATAAACGGGATGGTCAATCAAAGTATTCTGGACACGTCCTCCATTATCGACGATAGCAAGGAGTTCTTGACCGATTTCTTCAACTTCATGTTTCACCTTGAAAAGTTTATGGACATAAGGATTGGTATCAATTTGCTTATAGACGTAGCCACGATTAGTGGATAGGATAGGAGCACCATCGGCTCTCAAAATTGCAATGTCCTGCACAATGACCTGACGTGTGACATGAAAATGTTCCGCCAAACTTTGGCCATTAAGGGCTTTAGGAGCTTCTTTCAAGAGTTGGAGCAGAGCTTGTTTGCGATCTTTTGTCATAGCTTTTCCTTTTAACGGCGTTTTCGAAGCACTTTATAGACAGCTAGTGCTAATGTATAGTCTACCATACTATGGATAATTGTACCAAATCCAACTAGCACAAATAGAACATAAAACATATTTTCTACATTGGTACCAGAAGTTGCGTAAAAAAGGACACAGGCTAATACTTCAGCAAGGGCATGGACAAGCGCTAACACAAAGTTGAAAATCCAAGAGGTTTTGGAGTTTTCCAACGTTTCAGGAAATTTCTTCAAGTAAAAAGCTCCCAAAGTTCCAAAAAAGATATGTGAAAAAGCTCGAAAAACGATAACCATGGGATAGCCAGCCATCAAAAATCCAAAACTAGAGGCTATGATGACAAAGATGGCCATCAAGGGCGACAAGAACATAGCGATAAAAATAGCTATGTGGCTACCCAAAGTGTAAGAAGCAGGTGGAATGACAATCTTGAAAGGCATAACAATTGGAATCAAAATTGCAATAGCCGTCAAGAGGGCAGTCATTGTCATAAATTGTGTTTTTTTCCGCGTGTTCATAAGAATCTCCTTTTAACTGTATATACACTAGTATAGTACTATAAACAAGATAATAAAGCAAGGATTTACTTGGGTTTATAGGTCATTTTAAATTAAATATTGGTAAAGATTTCACTAAAAAAAACTGTATAGAGCAACATCTCCACCTTCAAGCTTGAAAGTGGAGATGTTTTTATTTTTTCAAAGTCTGTAGTCTTGGAACAATAGCTAGAGTAAGAATTGCGGAAATGACTAATTCGGCAATCGAATTTGTTGAGATAACGGTTGCTAGGAGTTTTTGGATATTACCATCAAAGACATTTCCAAAAAGGTAGAAAATTCCACCAAGTACAAAGACTGTGTTAGTAAGTGAACCAAGGGCACCAGCTAAAATAAGACCAGTTTTATTTTTCATCAGTTTATAAACTAGATACGGAGTTAAACCAATCAAAATACGTGGGACAATTGCAATGATAGCTGAGTAGATGTTTCCGTTTGGTACAAATGGGGAGAAGAGGTAGCTTGTCGGTAGAATCGTAATTGTATTAACCGTCAAACTAAGTAACCCCATCAAAAATCCAAGTGTAACCCCAACTCGTGGGCCGTAAATAATGCTGGCAATAATGACAGGAATATGAACGATAGTCGGTTTGATTGGGAATGGAAAAAGGTTAAAGATAAGTGAGCTCAGAAAGTGTATCACGAGCATGGTTGCAAAAAAGATAGCAATAGGTGCAATGTTAGAGCGTTTTTTCATCGAGAGTTTCCTTTATTCTTTCTAAAATAATTGTGAGGTCGGCTAAAGCTCCTCGTCCATGGTCGCCACAAGCTAGTAGGGATTCCTTAGGAGCAATCAGCTGATAGCCGTAGCTTTCTAATGTTTTCAGATTAGCCTGAGTTGCCGGATGGTCATACATTTTTGTATTCATTGCTGGTGCGATGAGTTTTGGGATATGACTTGGCAAGGCTAGAGCCGTACTGGTCACCATGTTGTCCGCAAAGCCGTGGGCTAGTTTTGCAATAGTGTTAGCAGTTGCAGGGGCCACAATAAATAAATCCGCCTTTTTTCCAAGTTCGATATGATTGACCTGATCAGGATAGGGTTCCTTCATGACATCCAAGTGGACAGGGTTCTGTGAGAGTACCTGTAGTGTCAAAGGTTGGATAAACTCTGTAGCAGCCTGAGTCATTAAAACAGTGACTTGGTGGCCTTGTTTTTTTAGAGAACTGACTAAATCTGCCGACTTGTAAGAGGCGATTGAGCCCGTTACAGCCAAGAGAATATGTGCCATAGCTTTCCTTTCTATGAATGATAGGCTTGAATTTTTTTAAGGAGGAGTTCTGCAATTTCTTCTTTAGTCTGGACTGTTTGAAGCTGATCTTTTTCAACAAAGATTGCACGATGCTGGTTTGCTGAGATTTGAGTGAGGTCATTTGCAATAATCAAGTCTGCTTGGTTATTGATAAGACTTTTTCTGGCAATCTCGATGAGATAATCCTCAGAAATATCAACCAGCAGTTTGAAACCAATCAGATGAATAGCAGGATTCCACTCCTTGACTAGAGAGATGATTTTGGGTGTCTTTTTAAGGAACAAAACTTGAACATCATCAGTTGAAGAAATCTTAGCTTGATGATTTTGCTTGCTTAAAAATTCTTCTAGATTAGAGCTAGCCTGAACTTCCTCCAGCCCTGTCATATAAACAGGAGTGTAGTCGGATACCGCCATTGAGTGAATCAAGACCTGATAATCCTGAACACGTTCTTGCATTTCCAGTAGAAGGTCCTTGGTATTGTTAATTTCTCGAATACTTAGGTTGGGATGGGATTCTGGTTTCAAAGCTCTTTTTGTCGTTATTAAACAAACTTCATGCCCTGCAGCAAGCAGGGTTTCTGTGATGATTTTCCCCAAACGACCGGTAGAATGGTTAGTGATAGAGCGGACGCTATCGATGGCTTCACTGGTACCGCCCGATGTAACTAAAATTTTCATAGCACTATTGTACACAAAAATAAACGGTAAGTAAAATGAAAGCGATAAATTTTTGGTAAAAACGAAGATTTACTATAGTTTCAAACTATAAAGCCATATAAAATTTAAGAAAGGACTCTAAAAACCTTAAAAACAGGGATATTTACGAACGTTTAGAGAGTTTTAGGATGTTAAAAATCTTGTTTTGTGTTATAATGAGTTATCATATAAGAGGTTAGAGGAGTTTTGAATGAAAACAGATATTGAAATCGCACAGAGTATTGAGCTAAAGCCAATTGTTGATGTTGTAGAGAAACTTGGTATTTCTTACGACGATTTGGAGTTGTACGGAAAGTACAAGGCTAAGCTCAGCTTTGATAAAATTCGTGCAGTTGAGAGCAATCCAGTTGGAAAATTGATTCTGGTTACTGCCATCAATCCAACACCTGCAGGTGAAGGAAAATCAACTATTACCATTGGTCTTGCGGATGCCTTGAACAAGATTGGCAAGAAAACAATGATTGCTATTCGCGAACCATCTCTTGGTCCAGTAATGGGTATCAAGGGTGGTGCCGCTGGTGGTGGTTACGCTCAAGTTCTGCCAATGGAAGACATCAACCTTCACTTCACTGGAGACATGCATGCCATTACGACTGCCAACAATGCGCTTTCTGCCTTGATTGACAACCACTTGCACCAAGGGAATGAGTTGGGAATTGACCAACGTCGTATCCTTTGGAAACGTGTTGTGGACTTGAACGACCGTGCTCTTCGCCATGTAACAGTTGGGCTTGGTGGCCCTCTAAATGGTATTCCACGTGAGGATGGCTTTGACATTACAGTTGCTTCAGAGATCATGGCAATTCTTTGCTTGGCAACAGACATCGAGGACTTGAAACGCCGTTTGGCGAATATCGTTATTGGTTATCGTTATGACCGTACTCCAGTTTCTGTTGGTGATTTGCAGGTTGAAGGTGCTTTAGCATTGATCTTGAAGGACGCTATTAAGCCAAACTTGGTTCAGACAATTTACGGAACTCCTGCCTTTGTACACGGTGGTCCATTTGCCAATATTGCTCATGGATGTAATTCAGTTTTGGCAACAAGCACAGCCCTTCACTTGGCTGATTACACAGTTACTGAAGCTGGTTTTGGTGCAGACCTTGGTGCTGAGAAATTCCTTGATATTAAGACACCAAACTTGCCAACATCTCCAGATGCAGTTGTCATTGTTGCAACCCTTCGTGCCCTTAAGATGAATGGTGGTGTGGCTAAAGACGCTCTGACTGAAGAAAACGTAGAAGCTGTTCGTACCGGTTTTGCCAACTTGAAACGCCATGTTGAGAACATCCGTAAGTTCGGTATTCCAGCAGTTGTAGCTATTAACGAATTTGTATCTGATACAGAAGCTGAAATTGCAGCCTTGAAAGAACTCTGTGCTTCAATCGATGTACCAGTTGAGTTGGCTAGTGTCTGGGCTGATGGTGCAGAAGGTGGAGTAGCGCTTGCCGAAACAGTTGCTAAGACTATCTCTGAAAATCCAGCTAACTATAAACGTTTGTATGACAACGACCTTTCTGTTCAAGAAAAGATTGAAAAGATTGTTACTGAAATCTACCGTGGTAGCAAAGTAAACTTTGAGAAGAAAGCTCAAACACAAATCGCTCAAATCGTTCAAAACGGATGGGACAAATTACCAATCTGTATGGCTAAGACCCAGTATAGCTTCTCAGACAATCCAAATGCACTTGGAGCACCTGAAAACTTTGAAATTACCATTCGCGAATTGGTGCCAAAATTAGGTGCAGGCTTCATCGTTGCCTTAACTGGCGATGTCATGACCATGCCAGGACTTCCAAAACGACCAGCAGCCCTCAACATGGATGTTGAAAGCGATGGAACCGTTCTAGGCTTGTTCTAATAGTTTAATTGAATTCAAATGAGTTTGGAAATACTATCCAAGCTCATTTTTTATCTAGATATAAGGCCTTGTCTTCAGCTGATGAGAGAGTTGTTTACTAGTCGTAACCGGTCTAGGTAAAGATATTTTCCCTGATTTCTGATATAATAGAAATATTGACTTCAAGAGTAAGGAAGAGAAGATGAACTCATTATTAAATGGAATGAATGACCGTCAGGCTGAGGCGGTACAAACGACAGAAGGCCCCTTGTTAATCATGGCAGGGGCAGGGTCTGGAAAGACCCGTGTTTTGACCCACCGCATAGCTTATTTGATTGATGAAAAGCTGGTCAATCCTTGGAATATCTTGGCCATTACCTTTACCAACAAGGCTGCACGTGAGATGAAAGAGCGTGCTTATAACCTTAATCCAGCCACTCAGGACTGTTTGATTGCGACCTTCCACTCCATGTGTGTTCGTATTTTGCGTCGTGATGCGGACCATATTGGCTACAACCGCAATTTTACTATTGTAGATCCAGGGGAGCAGCGAACTCTTATGAAACGCATTCTAAAGCAGTTGAATTTGGATCCTAAAAAATGGAATGAACGGAGTATCTTAGGGACTATTTCAAATGCTAAGAATGATTTGATTGATGATGTGGCTTATGCTGCTCAAGCTGGAGATATGTACACGCAAATCGTGGCGCAGTGTTACACTGCTTACCAAAAAGAGCTTCGTCAGTCTGAGTCGGTTGACTTTGATGACTTGATTATGCTGACCTTGCGTCTCTTTGATCAAAATCCTGATGTCTTGACCTACTACCAGCAAAAGTTCCAATACATCCACGTTGATGAGTACCAAGATACCAACCATGCCCAGTACCAACTGGTCAAACTCTTGGCCTCCCGTTTTAAAAATATCTGTGTGGTTGGGGATGCAGACCAGTCTATCTATGGTTGGCGTGGTGCTGATATGCAGAATATCTTAGATTTTGAGAAAGATTATCCTCAAGCCAAGGTTGTTTTGTTAGAAGAAAATTATCGCTCTACGAAGACTATTCTTCAAGCAGCTAATGAAGTTATTAAAAACAATAAAAATCGTCGTCCTAAAAATCTCTGGACCCAGAATGCAGATGGGGAGCAAATCGTTTACTATCGTGCCAATGATGAACTAGATGAGGCTGTATTTGTGGCTAAAACTATTGATGAACTTGGTCGCAGTCAAAACTTCCTTCACAAGGATTTTGCAGTTCTCTATCGTACAAACGCCCAGTCTCGTACTATTGAGGAAGCCCTGCTCAAGTCAAACATCCCTTATACCATGGTTGGAGGAACAAAGTTCTACAGCCGTAAAGAAATTCGTGATATTATCGCTTATCTTAACCTCATTGCAAATTTGAGTGACAATATCAGTTTTGAGCGCATTATCAACGAACCGAAGCGTGGAATTGGCCCAGGCACTGTTGAGAAAATCCGTGATTTTGCGAATATGCAGGACATGTCTATGCTAGATGCTTCTGCCAATATTATGTTGTCTGGTATCAAGGGTAAAGCAGCCCAGTCTATCTGGGATTTTGCCAATATGATTCTGGATTTGCGAGAGCAATTGGACCGCTTAAGCATTACTGAGTTGGTTGAGGCGGTTCTAGAAAAAACAGGTTACGTCGATATTCTTAATGCCCAAGCGACTCTAGAAAGCAAAGCTCGAGTTGAAAATATCGAAGAGTTCCTTTCTGTTACAAAAAACTTTGATGACACCTCTGATGGGCCAGAAGAAGAAACTGGTCTGGACAAACTGAGTCGTTTCTTAAATGACTTGGCCTTGATTGCCGACACAGATTCAGGTAGTCAGGAGACATCAGAAGTTACCCTGATGACCCTGCATGCTTCCAAAGGTCTTGAGTTTCCAGTTGTCTTTTTGATTGGGATGGAAGAAAATGTCTTTCCGCTTAGTCGTGCCGCTGAAGATCCAGATGAATTAGAAGAAGAACGCCGTCTGGCCTATGTAGGAATTACGCGTGCAGAGAAAATACTCTATCTGACCAATGCTAATTCGCGCCTGCTTTTTGGTCGTACCAACTACAACCGTCCGACTCGTTTTATTAACGAAATCAGTTCAGATTTGCTTGAGTATCAAGGTCTGGCCCGTCCTGCAAATACAAGCTTTAAAGCATCTTATAGCAGTGGTGGGATTGCCTTTGGTCAAGGTATGAGTCTTGCCCAGGCCCTTCAAGACCGTAAACGCAGTGCTGCCCCAAAATCTATCCAGTCAAGCGGTCTTCCATTTGGTCAATTTACAGCTGGAGCAAAATCAGCGTCTAGCGAGGCAAATTGGTCCATTGGTGACATTGCTCTCCACAAGAAATGGGGAGAGGGAACTGTTTTGGAAGTTTCAGGAAGCGGTGCTACGCAGGAATTAAAAATCAATTTCCCAGAAGTAGGTTTGAAAAAACTTTTAGCCAGTGTGGCTCCAATTGAGAAAAAAATCTAATTTTCCATCCTTCTCACGAATAATAAAGTGAGGAGGATTTTTATGTATAGTATTTCATTTCAAGAAGATTCACTATTACCAAGAGAAAGACTGGCCAAGGAAGGAGTAGAAGCGCTCAGTAATCAAGAGTTGCTAGCTATTTTACTCAGGACAGGAACACGTCAAGCTAGCGTTTTTGAAATTGCCCAGAAAGTCTTGAGCAATCTTTCAAGCCTAACTGATTTGAAAAAAATGACCCTGCAGGAGTTGCAGAGTCTATCTGGTATCGGGCGTGTTAAGGCCATAGAATTACAAGCTATGATTGAGCTAGGTCATCGTATTCACAAACATGAGACCCTTGAGATGGAAAGTATTCTCAGCAGTCAAAAGTTGGCCAAGAAGATGCAGCAGGAGTTGGGACATAAAAAACAAGAGCACCTAGTGGCGCTCTATCTCAATACTCAAAATCAAATCATCCATCAACAGACCATTTTTATTGGTTCTGCCACTCGTAGTATCGCTGAACCGCGAGAGATTCTTCACTATGCCATCAAGCATATGGCGACTTCTCTTATCTTGGTTCATAATCATCCTTCAGGAGCAGTAGCGCCTAGCCGAAATGATGATCATGTCACTAAACTAGTCAAAGAAGCCTGTGAACTGATGGGGATTGTCCTCTTGGACCATTTGATTGTCTCTCATTCTAGTTACTTTAGTTATCGTGAAAAAACAGATTTAATTTAAAGTTCATTAACGACATAGTCAAAGAGTTTTTTATCTTTGGGACGATTTTCAAAAAGAAATTCTGGATGCCATTGAACACCGAGAAAGGCAACATCATTCGTGCTCATAACAGCTTCAATAATGCCATCTTTGGGATCGTGAGCCACAACTTTTAAGTTGGGGGCCAAATCCTTGATGCTCTGATGGTGGAAGGAGTTGATATGGGAAATTTCCCCATAGATTGCTCGGAGAACAGTATCTGGTTCTGTTACTAAGCGTTGAGTTGTGTACTCGGCAGAACAATCTTGCCAGTGGTCTTCGATATCTTGATACAAAGTTCCACCCATGGCAACGTTAAAGAGTTGAGTCCCACGACAGACGGAGAAAATAGGCTTTTTCTGTTTAATAGCTTCCTTGATGAGGGCTAGTTCAAAGATATCTCTTTGAAGATGGTAGTCATCACTATCGATAGTTTTTGGTTCACCATAGAATTTTGGATCAACATTTTGCCCACCCGTTAAGATGAGCTTGTCAATCATACTGATATAGTGGCAGGCCATTTCTTGATCACCAATCGGTAGGATGATGGGAATCCCTCCAGCGTCTTTAACGCCTTCAACAAAGCCTTTTGCTGCGTAGCTCATCATGATGTTATCATCTGGATGAGTTTTTTCGTTTCCTGTAATCCCAATAACTGGTTTTTTCATAAAATGATGTTCGCTTTCTAATCCTCTCTTCGCATGAAATAGAGGAGGGTTTGGAGTTCGCTTGTCAAATCGACATACTGAACGACCACGTCTTTTGGTAAATGTAGATGGACTGGTGAAAAACTGAGAATTCCTTTCACGCCAGCATCCACCAAGAGATTAGCAACCTCTTGTGACTTAACGCTGGGAACGGTCAGGATAGCAGTCTTCACGTCAGCATCCTTGATTTTTTCCTTGATTTGAGAAATCCCGTAAATGGGAATCCCGTCAGGAGTTTGGGTACCGACCTCAGGATGGTCATCTAGGTCAAAGGCCATGATAATCTTCATCTTGTTACGTTCGTGGAAGCGGTAGTGGAGAAGGGCATGGCCCATATTTCCAATACCTACCAGCATGACATTGGTGATGGAGTTATCGTTAAGCAAATCGGCAAAAAATGTCATCAGTTTTTTGACATCATAGCCAAATCCACGCCGACCTAGTTCACCAAAATAGGAAAAATCACGACGAACTGTCGCTGAATCAATACCGATGGCCTCTGCAATTTGTTTAGAGTTGGCACGTTCAATCTTTTCTGCATGAAATCTCTTAAAAATTCGATAGTAGAGAGAGAGTCTTTTTGCTGTAGCTTTCGGAATAGCAGACTGTTTATCTTTCACAAAATCACAACCTTTCTATTCTTCTATTTTATAGAAACATTGTGAAAAAATCAACAAAAATAAGAAAAAACTAAGAAAAATCTTAGTTTTGATGTAAAAAATCTGCATGTGATAGAAAACGGTAGAGGTCTCCGACCAGTCCTTGGTAAACTTCCCGCCCTTTAAAGGTCAAAGAAGTTACATAAAGTGTATCTGGCAGAGTCACACATCCTGACAGAGCAAGCATGAGAGCCTCGTAATCCTCATACTTGAGAGTGCGCTCTACATGATAGCTGTCCTTATAGGTCAGTTCAAACATATGGGACCTATCTTTCCGATTTTGTAAAGACACCACGTTCTACTAAACTATCCATGAGGAAGTAGAATTTTTCCTGATGAATGTGGTGGTCTTCTGATTTGAAAATATCAACCAGACGAAGACCAAACTTGTCAGTGATATTGATTTTAGCTCCTGTAAGTTCCTTGTTAATGATGATTTTGAGTTGGAATCCCTCACCGCTGTTCGGAACTTTTTCCAAAAGGCGAGTCAATTCATAGTTACCAACCTTAGTCTCAAAAAAGGTATTGTCCTTAAGGGTGAATTTTTTAACAGAAGGGCTAAGAGTGTAGTCGTAACGACAATTTTTTAACTGAATGGTTTTTTCAAATGCCATATGGCTAACCTCCGATAATTTCTTTTAAGGTTTTTGCGAGGGTTTGTAGGTCTTCAACAGTATTTTGTGGCGACAAACTGATACGAACGGATTCCTTCAAGCGTTCTGAATTTGCTCCGTACATAGCTTCAAGAACATGGCTGGATTGGACAATGCCTGCAGTGCAGGCTGAGCCAGTAGAGATTGAAATTCCAGCCAAATCTAGACGAAGGAGTAAGAGGTCATTTTTCTGGCCAGGAAATCCAATATTGAGAACATAAGGGAGATGGTGTTCGCCTCTATTCAGGTAATACTGAACTCCCTCTAGCTCTGCAAGAAAGGCAGTTTCTAGATTTTGTACATGTTGAAAATGTTCTTCTTGTTTTTCTAGGTCCTCTTTTAGGGCTGCAACCATGCCTACGATGGCAGCTAGATTTTCAGTCCCTGCACGTTTTTTCTGTTCTTGGTCACCACCATGTAGATAGGAATCAAAATCCATGCTAGAAGCGTAGAGAAAACCGACTCCCTTGGGACCATGGAATTTATGGGCAGAAGCAGTGAGAAAATCAATGCCCAATTCTTCTGGGTGTATAGGGACTTTACCAATAGCCTGAACTGCATCGACATGATAGGCAGCAGGGTGTTGCTTGAGTATTTGGCCGATTTCAGCAATGGGCAATAGGTTTCCTGTCTCATTATTAGCAAACATGGTAGAAACCAAAATCGTATCGTCACGTAAAACCTTTTGAATTTGTTGAGCTGTGATTTCTTGATTTTCTGGCTGGATAATTGTTACTTCAAAACCGAAGTATTGAACCAAGTAATCAATGGTTTCAAGGACGGCATGGTGCTCAATGGCAGTTGTGATGATATGTTTTCCTTGCTCTTGGTGACGAAGGCAGTAGCCAATGATGGCAGTATTGTTGCCTTCTGTCCCACCAGAAGTGAAAAAGATATGTTGAGGTTTTGTCCCCAGTAACTGGGCTAGTTCCTGACGGGCTTCTCGCAAGAGTTTGCCAGCTTGCCGACCATGACCATGAATACTAGATGGATTGCCATGGGTTTCTTGCATAACCTTGGTCATCGCTGAAATAGCAACTGCTGACATAGGAGTCGTTGCAGCATTGTCCAAATAAATCAAAGAATCACCTTATTTCTTTTTGTTGTAAGCAAAGAGTGGGCTGACTGGTTTTCTTTCGTGGATACGGACGATGGCATCACCAATTAACTCACTAGCAGTGATGTAGCATACGTTTTTAGGAGTTTTTTCTTTTGTTGCTACTGAATCAGTTACAAGAATTTCCTTAATATTAGTATTGTCAAGAAGTTCAGCAGCTCCCTCAACGAAGAGACCATGACTAGAAACAGCATAAATTTCTGTAGCCCCTTCACGTTCAACGATTTTAGCAGCTTCAGAGAAGGTACGTCCTGTATTTAAAATATCGTCAATCAAGATAGCTTTCTTACCTTCAACATCACCGATAATATAACCTTCGTTACGAGTTGCATCGTCTTGAGGGTAGTCGATAATGGCGATAGGAGCATCAAGATACTCAGCCAAGCTACGAGCACGTTTCACACCTGAATTTTTAGGGCTAACCACGACAACATCTGAACCGAGTAGGCCCTTATCGCAGTAATGTTTTGCAAATAGGGGAACTGTGTAGAGGTTGTCAACAGGAATATCAAAGAAGCCTTGCACCTGAACAGCATGCAAATCAAGCGTAAGGACACGGTCAACACCAGCCTTAACCAGCATATTAGCAACTAGTTTTGCTGTAAGTGGTTCACGTGGTGAAGCAATGCGGTCTTGACGTGCATAGCCAAAATATGGAAGGACAACGTTGATACTGTGGGCACTTGCGCGCACACAAGCATCTACCATGATTAACAATTCCATTAGGTGGTTGTTAACAGGGAAACTTGTTGATTGGATGATGTAAACATCATAACCACGGACACTTTCTTCGATATTTACTTGGATTTCTCCGTCTGAAAATTGACGTGATGATAGTTTTCCAAGTGGGACACCAACAGCTTGTGCAATTTTCTGTGCAATCTCTTGGTTAGAGTTGAGTGCGAAAAGTTTCATGTTTTTTCTATCTGACATTATAGACCGTCCTCTGTAAACTTTATAAATCCTAGTTATATTTGCCTTACATATATGAACTGGGATTTGTGTATTTTTATCTTTTCTATTTTATCAAAAAATAGAGATTATTTCAGCTATTTTTCATGCTTTTGACAAATCGGACCAATTTTGAGGGAGCTTTTTGGTAGGAAATCTGATTATCCTCTAAAAATTGTTGGAAATCCTGTTTGCCTTGCTCGTGATTTTCCACTTCAAGCTCTAATTCGTAATCTGTAATATCAAAGTACTGACTCTCATCCAGTGCCATGAGACCAATAGCTGTTTGCATTTCATAGCGAAGCGTTGTGAGACAACCAAGCACATGCCACTCACTAGTTTGGATACCATGTTTCGCTAATTCATCAAGAACCAGCCCCTGAGGAAGTTCTTCCTTGATCAGATAGTTTTCAGCATCTTTTAGTTGCAATTTTTGGTTGTATTCCATGTTTCCAACACTTTGCGGGACTTTGAGTGTCAATTCTGCCCAGTCTTCAAAGGTTCGAATGCGCATAGCGACTTTCTTTTCTCGCAGTTCAAAATCAGGCGTGTCGATGTAGTAATTTTTTTGAAGAACAGGAGTGACACCTGTGAACTGGTCTTTTAGACGATTGTATTCATCTTTTTTCAATAGTGTTTTCAATTCAATTTCTAAATGTTTCAATTTTCTTACCTTTTCTTTATCAATGAAAGCGGATTTATGGTATAATAAGCATTGTATTTATTGTATATGAATCTGGAGAAAAAATCAAAGATATTTTTGAAGGATAATATGAGAACAAGGGAGAATATATGACCTTAGAATGGGAAGAATTTCTAGATCCTTACATTCAAGCTGTTGGTGAGTTAAAAATTAAACTTCGTGGTATTCGTAAGCAATATCGTAAACAAAATAAGCATTCTCCGATTGAGTTTGTGACTGGTCGAGTCAAGCCAATTGAGAGCATCAAGGAAAAAATGGCTCGTCGTGGCATTACTTATGCGACCTTAGAACCCGATTTGCAGGATATTGCTGGTTTGCGTGTGATGGTCCAGTTTGTAGATGACGTCCAAGAAGTTGTGGCTATTTTGCGTAAACGTCAGGATATGCGGATCATACAGGAGCGCGATTACATTACTCATCGAAAGGCTTCGGGCTACCGTTCCTACCATGTGGTAGTAGAATATACGGTTGACACCATCAATGGAGCCAAGACCATTTTAGCAGAAATTCAAATTCGTACCTTGGCTATGAATTTTTGGGCAACGATAGAACATTCTCTCAACTACAAGTACCAAGGGGATTTCCCAGAGGAGATAAAGAAGCGACTGGAAATCACGGCCAAGATTGCTCATCAGTTGGATGAAGAAATGGGTAAAATTCGTGATGATATTCAAGAAGCTCAGGCCCTTTTTGATCCTTTGAGCAGAAAATTAAATGATGGTGTAGGGAACAGTGACGATACAGATGAAGAATACAGGTAAACGAATTGACCTGATAGCTAATAGAAAACCACAGAGTCAAAGGGTTTTGTATGAATTGCGAGATCGTTTGAAGAGAAATCAGTTTATACTCAATGATACCAATCCAGATATCGTTATTTCCATTGGTGGGGATGGCATGCTTTTGTCGGCCTTTCATAAGTACGAAAATCAACTTGATAAGGTCCGCTTTATCGGAGTTCATACTGGACATTTGGGCTTCTATACGGACTACCGTGATTTTGAGTTGGACAAGCTAGTGACTAATTTGCAACTAGATACCGGAGCAAGAGTCTCTTACCCTGTTCTGAATGTGAAGGTCTTTCTTGAAAATGGTGAAGTTAAGATTTTCAGAGCACTAAATGAAGCCAGTATCCGCAGGTCTGATCGAACCATGGTGGCGGATGTTGTGATTAACGGTGTCCACTTTGAACGTTTTCGTGGAGATGGGCTGACAGTTTCGACACCGACTGGTAGTACAGCCTATAACAAATCACTTGGCGGAGCTGTTTTACACCCAACCATTGAAGCTTTACAATTAACGGAAATTGCTAGCCTTAATAATCGTGTCTATCGAACCCTGGGCTCTTCCATTATTGTTCCTAAGAAGGATAAGATTGAACTCATTCCAACGAGAAACGATTACCATACTATTTCGGTTGACAATAGCGTGTATTCTTTCCGTAATATTGGGCGTATTGAGTATCAAATCGACCATCATAAGATTCACTTTGTCGCATCACCTAGCCATACCAGTTTCTGGAACCGCGTTAAGGATGCTTTTATCGGCGAGGTGGATGAATGAGGTTTGAATTTATCGCAGATGAACATGTCAAGGTTAAGACCTTTTTGAAAAAGCATGAGGTTTCTAAGGGGCTTCTGGCCAAGATTAAGTTTCGAGGTGGAGCTATTCTGGTCAATGATCAACCACAAAATGCAACCTATCTATTGGATATTGGAGACCTTGTTATCATCGATATTCCTGCTGAGGAAGGTTTTGAAACTCTAGAAGCTATCGAGAGACCATTAGACATTCTCTATGAGGATGATCATTTTCTAGTTTTAAATAAACCCTATGGAGTGGCTTCTATTCCTAGTGTCAATCACTCCAATACCATTGCCAATTTTATCAAGGGTTACTACGTCAAGCAAAAATATGAAAATCAGCAGGTTCACATTGTAACTAGACTTGATAGAGATACTTCTGGCTTGATGCTCTTTGCTAAGCACGGCTATGCCCATGCACGATTAGACAAGCAGTTGCAGAAGAAATCTATCGAGAAACGCTACTTTGCCTTAGTTAAAGGTGATGGATATTTGGAATCAAAGGGTGAAATTATTGCTCCGATTGCGCGTGATGAAGACTCTATTATTACCAGACGCGTAGCTAAAGGTGGAAAGTATGCTCATACTTCTTACAAGATTGTAGCATCTTATGGGAATATTCATTTGGTAGACATTCGCCTGCACACTGGTCGAACCCACCAAATCCGAGTCCATTTTTCTCATATTGGTTTTCCTTTGTTGGGAGATGACTTGTACGGTGGTAGTCTAGACGATGGAATTCAGCGCCAGGCCCTACATTGTCATTCCTTAACTTTTTATCATCCATTTTTAGAGCAAGACTTGCAGTTAGAAAGTCCCTTGCCGAATGATTTTAGCAACCTTATTACCCAGTTATCAACTAATACTCTATAAAAACAGTTTCAGAGTATAATTATTATCTAAAAGGAGAAAACTCATGGAAGTTTTTGAAAGTCTCAAAGCCAACTTGGTTGGTAAAAATGCTCGTATCGTTCTCCCTGAAGGGGAAGAACCTCGTATTCTTCAAGCGACTAAACGCCTGGTAAAAGAAACAGAAGTGATTCCTGTTTTGCTTGGAAATCCTGAAAAAATTAAAATTTATCTTGAAATCGAAGGTATTGAGGACGGTTATGAAGTCATCGACCCTCAACACTACGATAAATTTGAAGAAATGGTTGCTGCTTTAGTGGAGCGTCGCAAGGGCAAAATGTCTGAAGAAGATGCACGCAAGGTTTTGGTTGAAGATGTCAACTATTTTGGTGTTATGTTGGTTTACTTGGGCTTGGTTGATGGAATGGTGTCAGGAGCGATTCACTCAACAGCTTCAACAGTTCGTCCAGCTCTTCAAATCATCAAAACTCGTCCAAATGTAACTCGTACTTCAGGTGCCTTCCTCATGGTTCGTGGTACGGAGCGTTACCTCTTTGGGGACTGTGCCATCAATATCAATCCAGACGCTGAAGCCTTGGCTGAAATTGCAATCAACTCAGCAATTACAGCTAAGATGTTTGGAATCGAGCCTAAAATTGCTATGCTAAGCTATTCTACTAAAGGTTCAGGATTTGGAGAAAGCGTTGATAAGGTTGTTGAAGCAACTAAAATTGCTCACGACTTGCGCCCTGACCTTGAAATCGATGGTGAGTTGCAATTTGATGCAGCCTTTGTTCCTGAAACTGCAGCTTTGAAAGCTCCTGGAAGTACAGTAGCTGGTCAAGCAAATGTCTTCATCTTCCCAGGTATCGAGGCAGGAAATATCGGCTACAAGATGGCCGAACGTCTCGGTGGTTTTGCGGCTGTTGGTCCTGTTTTGCAAGGTTTGAACAAGCCAGTTAACGACCTTTCTCGTGGATGTAATGCTGATGATGTTTACAAGTTAACACTTATCACAGCAGCCCAGGCAGTTCATCAATAAGATTTAGTCCTCTTTCCCTTGGGAAGAGGCTTTTTATACTCAATGAAAATCAAAGAGCAAACTAGGAAACTAGCCGCAGGCTGTACTTGAGTACGGCAAGGCGACGTTGACGTGGTTTGAATTTGATTTTCGAAGAGTACTAATACTAGGAAAAGGACAGTTAGAATCTTCTGTGTTATACTAGAAATATGTTAGATTTGAAAGAATACGGTATCGTCATGTGGCCAGAGGAGAAGATTGTTTCTTTTCGTGAGAAACTTCTTTCCTGGTATGATGAAAACAAAAGAGATTTACCGTGGCGTAGAAGTAAAAATCCTTATCATATATGGGTGTCTGAAATTATGCTCCAGCAGACTAGGGTGGATACGGTTATTCCCTATTACGAACGATTCTTGGACTGGTTTCCAACAGTGGAAAGTTTGGCAACTGCCCCTGAAGAACGTTTGTTGAAGGCTTGGGAAGGTTTGGGTTATTATTCTCGAGTTCGTAATATGCAGGCTGCAGCTCAGCAGATTATGGCTGACTTTGGTGGTCAATTTCCAAACACCTATGAAGGAATTTCCAGCTTGAAAGGAATTGGACCTTACACAGCAGGAGCGATTTCCAGTATTGCTTTTAACTTGCCTGAGCCAGCTGTAGATGGTAATGTCATGCGAGTGCTGGCACGTCTGTTTGAAGTTAATCATGATATCGGAATTCCTAGCAATCGCAAAATTTTTCAGGCAATGATGGAAATCTTGATTGACCCAGAAAGGCCTGGTGACTTTAATCAAGCCTTGATGGACTTGGGCTCAGATATTGAGGCACCTGTAAATCCCAGACCAGAAGAAAGCCCAATTAAGGACTTTAGTGCAGCATATCAGAATGGAACCATGAACCGTTATCCAATCAAGGCTCCAAAGAAAAAGCCTGTTCCTATTTATCTTAAAGCCTTAGTTGTGAACAATTCTCAGGGACAATTTTTACTTGAAAAGAATGAAAGTGAAAAGCTATTGGCAGGTTTTTGGCATTTCCCACTGGTAGAAGTAGGTGACTTTTCGCAAGAGGAGCAGTTTGACCTCTTCCATCAGGTTGCAGAAGAAAGTGTGAATTTTGGACCCAGTCCAGAAGAGAGTTTCCAGCAGGACTATGACCTAGATGTTGATTGGCTTGATATTTATTTTGACACTGTTAAGCATGTCTTTAGTCATCGCAAGTGGCATGTTCAAATTGTAGCAGGTCAGGTGACTGACTTCCAGGATTTTTCAGATAGGGAAGTTCGCTGGCTTTCACCAGAAGAGTTCAAGGATGTTCCACTTGCCAAACCCCAACAAAAAATCTGGCAGGCTTATGCACAAGCTAAGTTAGACAGTAGCAAAGACTAGCTATTGTGTTTTCTTGTTATTTTTTTGATATAATAGTAGAGAAAAAGGTGAACAAATGAAAAAAATATTAATTGTAGATGATGAAAAACCAATCTCGGATATTATCAAGTTTAATATGACCAAGGAAGGTTACGAGGTTGTAACTGCTTTTAATGGTCGTGAAGCGCTAGAGCAATATGAAGCAGAGCAACCAGATATTATTATTCTGGATTTGATGCTTCCAGAAATTGATGGTTTAGAAGTTGCTAAGACTATTCGCAAGACTAGTAGTGTACCTATTATCATGCTTTCAGCTAAAGACAGTGAATTTGATAAGGTTATCGGTTTAGAGCTTGGTGCAGATGACTATGTAACCAAACCCTTCTCAAATCGTGAGTTGCAGGCGCGTGTTAAAGCTCTCCTTCGTCGCACGGACTTGGCTTCTGTAGATAATCAAGAGTCAGATGAAAAGAAAACCCAACCCTTGCAAATTGGGGACTTGGAGATTGTGCCAGATGCTTATGTAGCTAAAAAATACGGTGAAGAACTAGACTTAACCCACCGTGAATTTGAGCTCTTGTACCACTTGGCTTCTCATATTGGTCAAGTGATTACCCGTGAACACTTGCTTGAAACGGTCTGGGGTTATGATTATTTTGGAGATGTTCGGACTGTTGACGTAACTATCAGACGTTTGCGTGAGAAGATTGAAGATACACCAAGTCGTCCAGAGTATATCCTAACACGTCGCGGTGTTGGTTATTATATGAGAAATAATGATTAAACTAATAAAAGACACAGTTTTAACCAGTGATTTTATCTTTATCCTCATTCTACTTGGCTTTATTTTAGTTGTGACCTTGCTTTTACTAGAAAATCGTAGGGATAACATTCGGTTGAAGCAAATCAATCAAAAGGTAAAGGACCTGATTGCAGGAGATTATTCTCAGGTATTGGATATGCAGGGAAGCTCTGAAATCACTAATATTACCAATAATCTTAATGATTTATCAGAAGTAATCCGCTTGACCCAAGAAAATCTGGAACAAGAGAGTAAACGATTACACAGTATCCTCTCATACATGACAGACGGAGTTCTTGCGACCAATCGTCGTGGCAAGATTACTATGATTAACGACATGGCCAAGAAACAGCTAGGTGTTCAGAAGGAAGAGGTTCTCAATAAAAGTATTCTAGAATTGCTTCAGATTGAAGATGAGTATGAACTTCGTGATTTGATTACCCAAATTCCTGAGCTCATGATTGATTCTCAGGATGACAATGGTGAATATCTGAGCCTTCGTGTACGTTTTGCCTTGGTTCGTCGTGAGTCTGGCTTTATTTCTGGTTTGGTTGCTGTTTTACACGATACGACGGAGCAGGAGAAGGAGGAGCGCGAACGGAGACTCTTTGTTTCGAACGTTAGTCATGAGCTACGGACGCCTCTGACTAGTGTAAAATCCTATCTTGAAGCCTTGGATGAGGGTGCCTTGTCAGAACCTGTCGCACCAGATTTTATCAAGGTGTCTCTAGACGAAACCAACCGTATGATGCGAATGGTGACAGACCTTCTTCATCTTTCACGTATTGATAATGCAACCAGTCATCTAGATGTCGAACTGATTAACTTTACTGCCTTTATTACCTTTATTCTTAACCGTTTTGATAAGATGAGGGGATCAGATGAAGAGAAGAAATACGAATTGGTTAGAGATTATCCGATTACCTCTGTCTGGATTGAAATTGATACAGATAAGATGACGCAGGTGATTGATAATATTCTCAACAATGCCATTAAATATTCTCCAGATGGTGGAAAAATCACAGTGACCATGAAGACAACTGATGATCAGATGATTTTGTCTATCTCAGACCAAGGATTGGGTATTCCTAAGCAGGATTTGCCACGTATCTTTGACCGTTTCTACCGTGTGGATCGTGCTAGAAGTCGTGCCCAAGGTGGAACTGGGCTAGGTCTAGCTATTGCTAAAGAAATTATCAAACAGCATAATGGTTTTATTTGGGCCAAGAGTATATATGGTAAGGGATCAACCTTTACCATTGTGCTCCCTTATGATAAGGATGCAGTGAAGGAAGAAGTATGGGAGGACGAAATAGAAGACCAGAATGAGTGAAACAGGCTTTAAATACAGTATTTTAGCGTCGGGTTCCAGTGGAAATTCCTTTTATCTGGAAACGCCAAAAAAGAAACTTTTAGTGGATGCAGGCTTATCTGGTAAGAAAATCACCAGCCTACTTGCTGAAATAAATCGCAAGCCAGAAGACTTGGATGCCATCTTGATTACCCATGAGCATTCTGACCATATCCATGGAGTCGGTGTGTTGGCTCGCAAGTATGGTATGGATTTGTATGCCAATGAAAAGACCTGGCAGGCTATGGAAAATAGCAAGTATCTTGGCAAGGTGGATGCCTCGCAAAAGCATATCTTTGAAATGGGTAAAACCAAAACCTTTGGAGATATCGACATTGAGAGTTTTGGTGTTAGCCATGATGCGGTCGCACCTCAGTTCTATCGCTTTATGAAGGATGACAAGAGTTTTGTCCTTTTGACAGATACAGGTTATGTTAGTGACCGTATGGCAGGAATTGTCGAGAATGCAGATGGCTATCTTATCGAGTCCAACCATGATGTAGAGATTTTGCGAGCAGGTTCTTACGCTTGGCGACTCAAACAACGAATCCTATCGGATCTGGGTCACCTTTCTAACGAGGACGGTGCTGAAGCTATGATTCGTACCTTGGGAAACCGCACTAAGAAAATCTACCTTGGTCATTTATCTAAGGAGAACAATATCAAGGAACTGGCTCATATGACCATGGTAAATCAGTTGGCTCAAGCTGATCTTGGAGTTGGGATAGACTTTAAGGTATATGATACCTCACCAGATACCGCAACACCATTGACAGATATATAGAAAGAACGCTAAGAAGGTGTTCTTTTTATATTGACTGAACACCTAAAAAGTAATACAATGGTGTTACTATTAAAAAAGGGAGTGCAAAAGATGACTACTATTACATTAAAAGTTTCTGAAGCTGATAAAACATTTATGAAAGCAATGGCTAAGTTTGAAGGGGTTTCCCTGTCGGAACTTATCCGCACCAAAACTCTTGAAGCTCTAGAAGATGAATACGATGCTCGTGTGGCAGATTTAGCCTATCAAGAGTATTTAGAAGACTTGGAAAAAGGAGTTGAACCCATTACTTGGGAAGAAATGATGCATGATTTAGGCTTGGAGGATGAATAATTTGTATAAATTAGTTCCAACAAGACGTTTCATCAAGCAATTGAAAAAATTGGATCGTTATACGCAGAAGATAATTACAAACTATTTACAAACCAATGTTTTGGAAGACCCAAGACGACACGGAAAGGCTTTGGTTGGTAATCGCGTTGGTCAATGGCGCTATAGAATTGGTAATTATCGAGTTATCGTACAAATTGTAGATGATGAATTAGTCATTGCTACTTTAGAAGTTGGTCATCGGAGAGATATTTATTGAATTAAAGTTGAGTATATTCTGGTATTACTTGGATTTGCTGAGATGATTGATTTAGACAGTCCTCCATACAGTATTATTGACTTGCTACTTTGGTTTGTGTTTGTGGTAGATTATGGTTGGCGGTTCTTTTCAAGTAAAGCAAAATGGAGGTTTATACTTGAAAATATCTTTGACTTGTTAGCTATCCTTCCTTTAAATGCTATTTTTACAGTATTGCGATTAGGGCGTATCTTCCGCTTAGCAAGGCTGACAAAATTACTGAAACTGACTCGTTTACTTAGAATAATTGGACTTACAGGTAAATTAGAAAGAAAAATTAGTAGATTCTTACGGACAAATGGCCTGATTTATATCTTGTATGTTAATATTTTTATTGTTCTAGTAGGAAGTTCAATTTTATCTGTAGTTGAAGAAAAATCTTTCTCAGATAGTCTTTGGTGGGCTCTTGTGACAGTAACCACTGTTGGTTATGGTGATATTGTTCCAGTTTCCCTTTTTGGGAAATGGCTAGCTTTTTTATTAATGTTGGTAGGGATTAGTACAATAGGAATGTTAACAAGTGCCTTGACGAACTTTTTTGTAAAAGATAATCCAGATGAACAGATAAAACTTGATAAACTCCAAGACGAATTATCGGGCCAAAGAATATTAATAGAGAAACAATCTGAGAAAATCGAAGAACTGCATCGGATGATACAAGATTTGCTTGAAAAAACGTAATTTTGACCATTTAAAAACCACTCGATGAGTGGCTTTTTTACAATCCAGCGAAATCTTTGATTTCTTGTGCTGACATTGAAGAGTCGCAACGGACATTGATTTGTCCATCCGCAATGTGAACAAATCCTGGTACAGTTGGGATTCCGTAGCGTGAGCGGAATGCTTGCAACTCATTGAGTTGGCTTGGTTCTTCACTGTTGATGAAGTAGATGTGAGCTTTAGTGTCAGCTACGACACCTGCCAAGGTACCAGCAAATTTACGGCAGTAAGGGCAAGTTTTGCGACCGATAAAGAAGGTTGCAGTTTCTTTTTTATCAAGAGCTTCTTCCGCACGCGCTACTGTAGTGACTTCAAGGTCTTTGATATTATCTAAAAATTGTTCCATGAGATTACCTCGCTTTCATTGATAAGTCTAGTATGCCATAAAGTTTCTAAAATTGCTTAGATTTGATACGAAAAAAAGATGAGATTGGTTGGTCTCATCTTTTATAGGGCTTTATTTTACAAAAGCATTGATTTCTGCTTCGATGTTAGCGATTTTAGCTTGTGATTCTTCGTTGGTTTCACCTACAACTGCAATGTAGAACTTGATTTTTGGTTCTGTACCTGAAGGGCGAACAGCAATCCATGAACCGTCAGCAAGTGTGTATTTCAAAACATCACTTGGAGGAGTTGTCAAATTTGTAACAGTACCGTCAGCAGCAGTGGCAGTTTGAGCCTTGAAGTCTTCTACTACAGTGATAGCTGTTGCATTCCATTCTTTTGGAGCGTTGTTACGGAATTTAGCCATAATCGCTTTGATTTGTTCAGCACCATCAACACCTGAAAGGGTAACAGAGATAGTTTTTTCTGCGTAGTAGCCGTATTCTTTGTAGATTTCTTCGATACCGTCAGCAAGTGTCAAACCACGAGAACGGTAGTAGGCAGCAAGTTCAGCAACGACAAGAACGGCTTGAATAGCGTCTTTATCACGTACGAAAGGTTTAATCAAGTAACCGAAGCTTTCTTCAAATCCCATCATGTATGTGTGATTGTGTTTTTCTTCGAATTCTTGGATTTTTTCAGCGATAAATTTGAAACCTGTCAAAACGTTGAACATAGTTGCGCCGTAGCTTTCAGCAATCTTCGTTACCAAGTCAGTTGATACGATAGATTTGCAGAGGGCTGCATTTTCAGGAAGAGTTCCAGCGTTTTTGTGGGCTTCCAAGATGTATTTAGCCATGATGGCACCGATTTGGTTACCTGAAAGGTTGAGGTAGCTACCATCTTTTTGAAGAACTTCAACACCAACACGGTCAGCATCAGGGTCAGTTGCGACAAGAACGTCTGCACCAACTTGACGACCAAGTTCTTCAGCAAGTGCAAAGGCTGCTTGGCTTTCTGGGTTTGGCGATTTTACAGTTGAGAAGTCTGGGTCAGCAGTTGCTTGCGCTTCAACGACTTGAACAGAGTCAAATCCTGCTTGGGCAAGAGCACGACGAGCCAACATTTCACCAGTACCATGAAGTGGTGTGTAGACAATCTTCATGTCTTTACCGAATTCTTCAATCAAGGCTGGGTTGATGTTTACGTCCTTAACCTCTTTAAGGTATTCTACGTCAACAGCTTCGCCGATAACTTCAATCAAGCCAGAAGCTTTTTCAGCTTCCACATCAGCAACTTCTACCGCAAATGGATTTTCGATTGCACGGATATAAGTAGTCAAAGCGTCTGCGTCGTGTGGGGGCATTTGTCCACCGTCTTCACCGTAAACCTTGTAACCGTTAAATGGTGCAGGGTTGTGGCTGGCTGTGACCATGATACCCGCGAAACAGTTGAGGTGACGAACTGCAAATGATAGTTCTGGAGTTGGACGAAGGCTTTCAAATACATAAGATTTGATGCCGTGTTTAGCAAGAACTGCCGCAGATTCAAAGGCAAACTCTGGTGAGAAGTGACGGCTATCGTAGGCGATTGCGACACCACGTTCTTTTTCGTTTCCACCTTTTGACTCAATCAAACGAGCCAAACCTTCAGTAGCTTGGCGAACAACGTAGATGTTGATGCGGTTTGTACCAGCACCAATCAAGCCACGCATACCTGCAGTACCAAATTCAAGATTTGTATAGAAGGCATCTTCCTTAGTTTTTTCGTCCATATTTTCCAAATCTTGACGAAGGTAGTCAGGAAGCTCCGCAAAATCAACCCATTTCTGGTAATTTTCTTGGTAAGACATTAAAATTCTCCTTTTTGTAAATTGTTTTAACCGTTCACATTATAGCACTTTTTAGCGTTTTAGTAAAACGGTAGCATAATTTTCAGAAAAGTAGTGACATATGCCTGTTTATCAAGTCTTGAATGCCTTAGGGAAACATGCTATACTACTTGTATGATTATTTTACAAGCTAATAAAATTGAACGTTCTTTTGCAGGAGAGGTTCTTTTTGATAATATCAACCTGCAGGTTGATGAACGAGACAGGATTGCTCTTGTTGGGAAAAATGGAGCAGGTAAGTCTACTCTTTTGAAGATTTTGGTTGGAGAAGAGGAGCCAACTAGTGGAGAAATCAATAAGAAAAAAGATATTTCTCTGTCTTACCTAGCCCAAGATAGCCGTTTTGAGTCTGAAAATACCATCTACGATGAGATGCTTCATGTCTTTGATGACCTGCGTCGGACTGAGCAACAACTGCGTCAGATGGAACTGGAGATGGGTGAAAAGTCTGGTGAAGATTTAGAGAAACTGATGTCAGATTACGACCGCTTATCTGAGAATTTTCGCCAAGCAGGTGGCTTTACCTTTGAAGCTGATATACGAGCGATTTTGAATGGATTCAAATTTGATGAATCTATGTGGCAGATGAAAATTGCTGAGCTTTCTGGTGGTCAAAATACTCGCTTGGCACTTGCTAAAATGCTTCTTGAAAAGCCAAATCTCTTGGTATTGGATGAGCCAACCAACCACTTGGATATCGAAACTATTGCTTGGCTAGAGAATTACTTGGTAAACTATAGTGGCGCACTCATTATTGTCAGCCACGACCGTTATTTCTTAGACAAGGTTGCGACAATTACGCTAGATTTGACCAAGCATTCCTTGGATCGTTATGTGGGCAATTACTCTCGTTTTGTCGAGCTGAAGGAGCAAAAACTAGCTACTGAGGCAAAAAACTATGAAAAGCAGCAGAAGGAGATCGCTGCTCTGGAAGACTTTGTCAATCGCAATCTAGTCCGAGCTTCAACGACCAAACGTGCCCAATCTCGCCGAAAACAACTGGAAAAAATGGAACGTTTGGACAAGCCTGAAGCTGGTAAGAAATCAGCCAACATGACCTTCCAGTCTGAAAAAACGTCTGGTAATGTTGTTTTGACTGTTGAAAATGCGGCTGTTGGCTATGACGGGGAAGTCTTGTCACAACCGATTAACCTAGACCTTCGTAAGATGAATGCTGTCGCTATCGTTGGTCCCAATGGTATTGGCAAGTCAACCTTTATTAAATCAATCGTGGACCAGATTCCTTTTATCAAGGGTGAGAAGCGCTTTGGCGCCAATGTTGAGGTTGGTTACTATGACCAAACCCAAAGCAAGCTGACACCAAGTAATACTGTACTGGATGAACTCTGGAATGATTTTAAACTGACACCAGAAGTTGAAATTCGTAACCGTCTAGGTGCCTTCCTTTTCTCAGGAGATGATGTTAAAAAATCAGTCGGCATGCTGTCTGGTGGCGAGAAAGCCCGTTTACTTCTGGCTAAACTTTCCATGGAAAACAACAACTTCTTGATTCTGGATGAGCCAACCAACCACTTGGATATTGATAGCAAGGAAGTGTTGGAAAATGCCTTGATTGACTTTGATGGAACTCTTCTATTCGTCAGTCACGACCGTTACTTTATCAATCGTGTGGCAACTCATGTACTGGAATTGTCTGAGAATGGATCAACTCTCTATCTTGGAGATTACGACTACTATGTCGAGAAGAAAGCAGAAGTAGAAATGATTCAAACTGAGGAAATTTCAACTACTAATCAAGCAAAAGAAGCAAGTCCAGTTAATGACTATCAAGCTCAGAAAGAAAGTCAAAAAGAAGCCCGTAAACTCATGCGACAAATCGAAAGTCTAGAAGCTGAAATCGAAGAGTTAGAAAGTCAAAGCCAAGACATTTCTGAACAAATGTTGGAAACAAACGATGCCGGCAAACTGGTGGAATTGCAGGCTGAACTGGACAAAATCAGCCATCGTCAGGAAGAAGCTATGCTTGAGTGGGAAGAATTATCAGAGCAGGTGTAAAGATGGAACATCTTGGAAAAGTATTTCGTGAATTTCGGACAAGTGGAAATTATTCTTTAAAGGAGGCGGCAGGGGAGTCCTGTTCAACTTCTCAGTTATCTCGCTTTGAGCTTGGGGAGTCTGATCTAGCAGTCTCACGTTTCTTTGATATTTTGGATAACATTCATGTCACAATCGAAAATTTCATGGATAAGGCTAGGGATTTTCATAATCATGAACATGTTGCCATGATGGGACAAATTATTCCGCTTTACTACTCAAATGATATTGCAGGTTTTCAAAAGCTTCAAGAAGAACAACTTGAAAAGACTAAGAGTTCGACAAATCCCCTCTATTTTGAGCTGAACTGGATTTTGCTACAGGGTCTGATTTGTCAAAGAGATTTGAGTTATGATATGAAGCAGGATGATTTGGATAAGGTAGCAGATTATCTCTTCAAAACAGAAGAATGGACCATGTATGAGTTGATTCTTTTCGGGAACCTCTATAGTTTCTACGATGTGGACTATGTCACACGGATTGGTAGAGAAGTTATGGAGAGGGAAGAATTTTACCAAGAGATTGGGCGTCATAAGAGATTAGTGTTGATTTTGGCTCTCAATTGTTACCAGCATTGTTTAGAACATCTTTCTTTTGACAATGCAAGCTATTTTGAGACTTATACAGAGAAGATTATTGGCAAAAACATTAGTCTGTATGAACGAAATATTTTACATTACCTAAAAGGCTTTGCCTTATATCAAAAAGGACAGTGTAAAGAAGGCTGTAAGCAGATGCAAGAGGCCATGCATATTTTTGATGTGCTAGGTCTTCCAGAGCAAGTAGCCTACTATCAGGAACACTACGAAAAATTTGTCAAAGATTAATTTTCCCAAATAAGGGAAAAATGAAAAAGCTCCTTTCGGTTTTGATACAATAGTTTCAAAATTTGAGAGGAGTTTTTATATGAATCGCTATGCAGTACAGTTGATTAGCCGTGGAGCTGTTAATAAGATAGGGAATATGCTCTATGATTATGGAAATAGTGTCTGGTTGGCTTCCATGGGGACTATCGGGCAGACTGTTTTAGGAATGTATCAGATTTCTGAACTCGTCACATCCATTCTGATCAATCCCTTTGGCGGAGTTATTTCAGACCGTTTTTCTCGTCGTAAGATTTTAATGACGACAGACCTTGTTTGTGGGATTCTTTGTCTGGCTATTTCTTTTATAAGGAATGACAGCTGGATGATTGGAGCTTTGATTTTTGCCAACATTGTTCAGGCTATTGCTTTTGCCTTTTCTAGACCTGCAAATAAGGCCATTATCACAGAATTGGTAGAGAAGGATGAATTGGTCCTCTACAATTCTCGTTTGGAGTTGGTGATGCAGGTTGTCAGTGTGAGTTCCCCTGTACTTTCTTTTCTGGTTTTACAATTCGCAAGTCTTCGCATTACCTTGGTATTAGATGCCCTTAGTTTTTTTCTCGCTTTTGGCTTGGTAGCCCTGCTTCCCAAAAAAGAAGAGAAGACTTTGGTGGAGAAGAAACTTACATTAAAAGTTATTTGTGCTGATATCAAGGAGGGAGTTCACTATATTGTGAAGCAAAGGGAAATCTTCTTTTTACTAGTCATGGCTTCAAGTGTCAATTTTTTCTTTGCAGCTTTTAATTACCTCCTTCCCTTTTCAAATCAACTCTATGGAGTACAAGGTGCCTATGCTACTATTTTAACAATGGGTGCTATTGGGTCTATTGTTGGGGCGCTGCTAGCTAGTAAGATTAAAGCCAGTATGGGAATGCTTCTGTTTTTATTGGCTCTAACTGGACTTGGGGTAATGATAATGGGATTTACCCTCCCATCTTATCTTACTTTTTCAGGGAATTTCATTTGTGAACTCTTTATGACGATTTTCAATATTCACTTTTTTACTCAAGTACAAACCAAGGTTGAAGGTGAATATCTGGGAAGAGTTCTCAGTTCGATTTATACCTTAGCTATACTATTTATGCCTATAGTAACAGGTTTAATGACCTTTCTTCCAAGTGTCCATCTTTATTCTTTCTTGATTATAGGACTTGGAGTTGTCGTTTTATCTTTCTTAGCTCTAGGCTATGTTCGAACCCGTTTTGAAAAAGAGACATAAGACTGTTTGAGTTTTAAAAATAATTCCAATCTGAGTGTTTTTTCCGCCCTTCTCGTTTGTGAGGAGGGCTTAGTTTATGGTAAAATGGTTTTATGAATAAAAGAATGAATGAGTTAGTCGCCTTACTCAATCGCTATGCGACTGAGTATTATAGCAGCGACAATCCGTCGGTTTCAGATAGTGAGTATGACCGCCTTTACCGTGAGTTGGTCGAGTTGGAGGCTGCCTATCCAGATCAAGTATTAGCAGACAGTCCGACCCATCGTGTTGGTGGCAAGGTTTTAGATGGTTTTGAAAAATACAGTCATCAGTATCCTCTTTATAGTTTGCAGGATGCTTTTTCACGTGAGGAGCTTGAAGCTTTTGATGCGCGTGTTCGTAAGGAAGTGGCTCATCCGACCTATATTTGTGAGCTGAAAATCGATGGCTTATCTATCTCGCTGACTTATGAAAAGGGGATTTTCGTTGTTGGGGCAACGCGTGGAGATGGTTCTGTTGGGGAGAACATCACAGAAAACCTCAAGCGTGTTAAGGACATTCCTTTGACCTTGCCAGAAGAACTAGATATCACAGTTCGTGGGGAATGTTACATGCCACGCGCTTCTTTTGACCAGGTTAACCAAGCTCGCCAAGAAAATGGAGAGTCTGAATTTGCCAATCCTCGTAATGCGGCAGCAGGAACTCTGCGTCAGCTGGATACAGCAGTAGTAGCCAAGCGTAACCTTGCCACTTTCCTCTATCAAGAAGCCAGTCCGTCAACTCGTGATAGCCAAGAAAAGGTTTTGAAGCACCTAGAACAACTAGGTTTTGTGGTTAATCCTAAGCGAATTCTGGCTGAAAGCATGGATGAGATTTGGGATTTTATCCAAGAAGTAGGACAGGAACGGGACAATCTGCCTTATGATATCGATGGGGTGGTGATTAAGGTCAATGACCTAGCAGGTCAAGAAGAACTTGGCTTTACCGTTAAGGCTCCAAAGTGGGCTGTAGCCTACAAGTTTCCTGCTGAGGAAAAAGAAGCTCAGCTTCTATCAGTTGACTGGACTGTGGGGCGTACTGGTGTTGTGACCCCAACTGCCAACCTGACTCCTGTTCAGCTTGCTGGTACAACTGTTAGCCGTGCGACCCTACACAATGTGGACTATATTGCTGAAAAAGATATCCGAAAAGACGATACGGTTATCGTTTATAAGGCTGGGGACATCATCCCTGCCGTTTTACGTGTGGTAGAGTCCAAACGGGTTTCTGAAGAGAAACTAGATATCCCTACAAACTGCCCAAGTTGTGGTTCTGACTTGTTGCACTTTGAAGATGAAGTGGCCCTTCGTTGTATCAATCCGCGTTGCCCTGCCCAAATCATGGAAGGTTTGATTCACTTTGCTTCTCGTGATGCTATGAATATTACAGGCCTTGGTCCATCTATTGTTGAGAAGCTTTTCGCAGCCAATTTGGTTAAGGATGTGGCGGATATTTACCGATTACAAGAAGAAGATTTCCTCCTTTTAGAGGGGGTTAAGGAAAAGTCTGCTTCTAAACTGTATCAAGCCATTCAAGCATCTAAGGAAAATTCTGCCGAGAAGCTCTTGTTTGGTTTGGGAATTCGTCATGTCGGAAGCAAGGCCAGTCAGCTCTTACTTCAACATTTTCATTCAATTGAAAATCTGGCTCAGGCAGATCCAGAGGAAGTGGCTAGTATTGAAAGTCTGGGTGGTGTGATTGCCAAAAGTCTTCAGACTTATTTTGCGACAGAAGGCTCTGAAATTCTCCTAAGAGAATTGAAAGAAGCTGGGGTCAATCTGGATTATAAAGGTCAGACAGTAGTAGCGGGTGCAGCCTTGTCAGGCTTGACCGTTGTATTGACTGGAAAATTGGAACGTCTCAAGCGCTCAGAAGCTAAAAGTAAACTCGAAAGTCTGGGTGCCAAAGTGACAGGTAGTGTTTCTAAAAAGACCGACCTTGTCGTTGCAGGAGCAGATGCTGGAAGTAAACTTCAAAAAGCACAAGAACTTGGTATCGAAGTTCGAGATGAAGCTTGGCTAGAAAGTTTGTAATGATCGTTTAAAATCAGAGTTTAGATAATATAACTATGTTTGTTAATTGAGACGAGATTTACAAAAAATTATTAGTAAAATAGAAAGAAAATAGAAGTAAAAAGGAAAAATATAAAATGTATAACTACCCCATGCGCATTCATTACCATCGTAAGAATGGAGAATACGACACTTGCTCTTTTGTGAAAAGTCAGGATCAACGGATTGATTTGCTGACCTACAAAGAAGATTATTTTGGCGCCTTATTTAGTTTCGAACACCCAAGCGCTCATGCCTTAGAAAGCTTGAATTTTGTGGTTCACACAGGCCAAACCAGTAAAGAATATGCTATCCGTTTTAATCACTATCCCCTCTTAACAGAGGTCTGGATTTTGGAAGGGGATGATAGGATTTATTACTCTGAAAATCCTGCTATTGCAAGTCCTTTCTATAAGAATCAAAATCCTTTTGCCTTTGATAAGGCCATTAACAGTGCTAGTTTTGATCACCATTGGGGCTACCAAGGGGAATTGGGTTGCCGTGTAGAGGACAATCAGGCTCATTTTGCTCTCTGGGCTCCAACAGCGACAGAAGTGCAGGTTGTCGTTTATGAATCAGCTACTAATGATTCACCTATTTGGAAGACTTTTGATATGGAGAGAGGTAACAGCTACTCCTATAATCATAAGGACAATACAATCGGTGTCTGGAGTTTGGATGTTGAGGAAGATTTGACTGGTAAGGCTTATCAGTATCAAGTTCAATTTCCCCATCACCAAAGTCTTACTCGCGACCCATACACTATCGCAACCAGTCCTGATGGCAAACGTTCAGCTATCCTGAGCCATGAAGAAAAGCAAGTTGAAAACTTTGAGGTTAAGCACGGTTCTGATGCTACTTGGCGCTTGGCAAATCCATGTAAGGCAGTTATTTGTGAAATGCACATTCGTGATTTGACCAAATCACCGACATCAGGTGTGGATGAACATCTTCGAGGAACTTTCTTGGGTGCTGCCCAGACTGGAACGGTTAACCAGTATGGTCAGTCAACTGCTTTTGATTACATCAAGAAGCTGGGTTATAATTATGTTCAATTGCAACCAATTGCAGACCGTCACAAAGAATACGATGAGGATGGGAATGTAACCTACAACTGGGGTTATGATCCACAAAACTATAACGCACCAGAGACAAGCCTTTCAACCAATCCAGATGATCCAGCTCAGGTCATTCGTGATTTGAAGACCATGGTTCAAGCCTATCACGATGCGGGTATTGGTGTCATTATGGATGTGGTCTATAACCATACCTTCTCAGTTGTTGATGCACCTTTCCAAACAACTGTCCCTGATTACTATTATCGTATGAATCCAGACGGTACTTTCCAGAATGGAACGGGTGTTGGAAATGAAACAGCCAGTGAACACGAAATGTTCCGCAAGTATATGATTAATTCTCTTCTATACTGGGTGCAGGAATACAATATTGACGGCTTCCGTTTTGATTTGATGGGGATTCATGATGTCAAGACCATGCAGATGATTCGTCAGAGCTTGGATGAAATTGACCCTAACATTATCCTTTATGGAGAAGGTTGGGATATGGGAACAGGTCTTGCCCCTTATGATAAGGCTAAGAAAGACAATGCCTACCAGATGCCAAATATCGGTTTCTTTAACGACAATCAGCGTGATGCTGTCAAAGGTGGAGAAGTTTATGGTGCTATCAAGTCAGGTTTTGTTAGTGGTGCTGCTACGGAGCCAATTCTAGCCAAAGCAATCCTAGGAAGTCGTGAATTAGGAACCTATACACATCCAAACCAAGTGCTTAACTATGTAGAGGCCCATGACAATTACAATCTTCACGATTTGTTGGCAACCCTACATCCAGACCAAAGTTCAGAGCAAATCATGCGCAAGGTCGAAACTGCTACAGCCATGAATCTGCTCATGCAGGGGATGGCCTTTATGGAAATCGGTCAAGAATTTGGTCGTACCAAACTTGTTGCGACTGGTGAAAATGGTGAGCTGACCCATGATGATAGAGAACGTGCTATGAATAGCTATAATGCTCCTGATAGCGTGAATCAAGTGAACTGGGACTTGCTTAATGAGCGTCAAGATAGTATTGAGTTTATTCGTCAGATGATTCGATTGAAGACAGAAAGCAGTGCCTTTTCTTACCCAACTTATGATGAGATTTACCATCATGTTTTTGTTCATTCAGCCCACGAACATAGTGGTTGGATTGTCTATGAGATTCAAGGGGAAGACCATTTACTGGTTGTATTTAATGCTAAAGGGCAAGACTTCCAGTTTGAAAATGCTGGAAATCTAGAACTATTGGTGACCAATAGCCATTTAAGTGATAAAGACATGGTTGGTGGTGTCAGTGCCAGCGTCTTTAAAGTTTTGTAGAATAGATTTACGATTTAAATTCATTTGTGGTACTTTATCTTTTAATAAAATCAGGAGATTCGTTTCCTGATTTATTTTTTTACTTAAAATTATATTTTTGTTAGCTAAATAACGAACTTTATGATAGTATTGTTAAAAAAACAATTCGTTTTCAAAGTGTTTCTGAAAATTTCTTGATTTATAAGTGAACACATCAGTGAATTTGTTGAAGACTTTCAAAAGATTTTTTTGCAAATTCCGTAATTTACTTGAATCTTCCCTAAAAAGGTAGTATAATAAATCTATAGAAAACGCTTACAGAAACAGGAGGGTGTATGGATAATAATGCTTTAAAAACCTTTATGACAGGTGAAAATTTTCACCTCCAGCACTATCTGGGAGCTCATAGGGAAGAAAAAAATGGAGAGTATGGCTATACTTTTCGTGTGTGGGCGCCTAATGCTCAGGCTGTTCACTTGGTAGGGGATTTCACCAATTGGGTTGAAAATCAAATTCCGATGGAACGAAATGAATTTGGAGTCTGGGAAGTCTTTACCAACCATGCTCATGAAGGCCAAATTTACAAGTACAATATTACACGTGCAAATGGCCATCAGCTGATGAAGATTGACCCTTTGGCTGTAAGGTATGAGGCACGACCTGGTACTGGGGCTATTTTAACAGAAATTCCAGAAAAGAAATGGAAGGATGGTCTCTGGCTAGCACGTAGAAAACGCCTGAGCTTTGAAGAGCGTCCTGTCAATATTTACGAGGCTCATGCTGGCTCTTGGAAAAGAAATTCTGATGGCAGCCCCTATAGTTTTTCTCAATTGAAAGATGAACTCATTCCTTACTTGGTTGAGATGAATTATACTCACATTGAGTTTATGCCCCTGATGTCTCACCCACTAGGTTTGAGTTGGGGCTATCAGCTTATGGGTTACTTTGCTCTAGAGCATGCCTATGGTCGTCCTGAAGAGTTTCAAGATTTTGTTGAGGAATGTCACTTAAACAATATTGGGGTCATTGTGGACTGGGTACCTGGTCACTTTACTATCAATGATGATGCCTTGGCCTATTATGATGGAACACCGACTTTTGAATACCAAGACCATAATAAGGCTCATAACTACGGTTGGGGAGCACTCAATTTTGACCTTGGAAAGAATGAAGTCCAGTCTTTCTTGATTTCTAGTATTAAGTTTTGGATTGATTTTTACCATTTAGATGGTATTCGTGTGGATGCAGTTAGCAACATGCTCTATCTTGATTATGATGATGCACCATGGACGCCAAACAAGGATGGTGGCAATCTAAACTACGAAGGCTATTATTTCTTAAAACGCTTGAATGATGTGATTAAACTAGTTCATCCAGATGTTATGATGATAGCTGAGGAAAGTTCGTCAGCTACTCAGATTACTGACACTAAGGATTCAGATGGTCTAGGATTTGACTACAAATGGAATATGGGTTGGATGAATGACATCCTCCGTTTCTATGAAGAAGATCCGATTTACCGTAAGTATGACTTTAACCTAGTGACTTTCAGCTTTATGTATGTCTTCAAGGAGAATTATCTCTTACCATTCTCGCATGATGAAGTGGTTCATGGTAAGAAGAGTATGATGCATAAGATGTGGGGAGATCGTTACAATCAATTTGCAGGCTTGCGCAATCTCTACACTTATCAAATTTGTCACCCTGGTAAGAAATTGCTCTTCATGGGTAGCGAATACGGCCAATTCCTAGAATGGAAATCTGAAGAACAACTAGAATGGTCTAATCTAGAAGACCCTATGAATGCTAAGATGAAGTATTTCAGTTCTCAGCTAAACCAGTTTTACAAAGACCATCGCTGTCTGTGGGAAATCGATACCAGCTATGATGGCATTGAAATTATCGATGCGGATAATCGAGACCAAAGTGTTCTTTCCTTCATCCGTAAGGGGAAGAAGGACGACATGCTAGTCTGTGTCTTTAACATGGCCCCTGTTGAACGAAAAGATTTTACAATTGGACTTCCTGTTGCAGGGATCTATGAAGAAGTCTGGAATACTGAGTTAGAAGAGTGGGGAGGCGTTTGGAAAGAACATAATCAAACTGTGCAAACGCAAGAAGGACTATGGAAAGATTATGAGCAGACCTTGACCTTTACCCTACCGGCTATGGGAGCAAGTATATGGAAAATCAAACGTCGCTTGAAACCTACTAAAACCGTCACAAGTAAAAACCAAAAAGGAGTAGAAAATGAAGAATGAAATGTTAGCTTTGATTCTTGCCGGTGGGCAAGGAACTCGTCTCGGTAAACTCACTCAGAGCATCGCAAAACCAGCTGTGCAATTTGGTGGGCGCTACCGTATCATTGACTTTGCTCTTTCAAACTGTGCCAACTCAGGTATCAACAATGTTGGAGTTATTACACAGTACCAACCACTTGCTCTCAACAACCATATTGGGAATGGTTCAAGCTGGGGACTAGATGGTATCAATTCTGGTGTCTCTATTCTTCAACCTTATTCTGCAAGTGAAGGAAATCGTTGGTTTGAGGGGACTAGCCACGCTATTTACCAAAATATTGACTATATAGACAGTGTTAATCCTGAGTATGTCTTGATTCTGTCTGGGGATCACATCTATAAAATGGATTATGATGATATGCTCCAGTCTCACAAGGATAATAATGCCAGCTTGACAGTAGCAGTTTTAGATGTCCCTCTTAAAGAAGCTAGTCGTTTTGGTATCATGAACACAGATGCTAATAATCGTATCGTTGAATTTGAAGAAAAACCAGCTCAACCTAAATCTACAAAGGCTTCTATGGGTATTTACATCTTTGATTGGCAACGTCTTCGCAATATGCTTGTTGCTGCTGAAAAGAGCAATGTCGATATGTCAGACTTTGGTAAGAATGTCATTCCAAATTACCTTGAGTCAGGTGAAAGTGTCTATGCTTACGAATTTAATGGTTACTGGAAAGACGTTGGTACGATTGAGTCACTTTGGGAAGCCAACATGGAGTACATTTCTCCAGAAAATGCCTTGGATAGCCGTAACCGTCAATGGAAGATTTACTCAAGAAACTTAATTTCACCACCAAACTTCCTTGGGGCAAATGCTCACGTGGAAGATTCCTTGGTTGTTGATGGCTGTTTCGTAGATGGAACTGTTAAACATTCTATCCTCTCAACAGGTGCGCAAGTTCGCGAAGGGGCAGAAGTAGTAGATTCAGTTATCATGAGTGGTGCAATTGTTGGTCAGGGAGCTAAAATCAAACGTGCCATTATTGGTGAAGGTGCAGTTATTTCTGATGGTGTCGAAATTGATGGAACAGAAGAAGTACAAGTTGTAGGATATGATGAAGTAGTGGGGGTAGCAACAGATGAAGATTGATAAATATTCTGCCATTTTAGGAAACACAGTTGGTTTTCATGATATGTCAACATTGACCGACCACCGTCCAGTAGCTAGTTTGCCATTTGGTGGTAAATATCGTTTGATTGATTTCCCGCTTTCAAGTCTTGCTAATGCTGGTGTGCGTAGTATTTTCGGTATTTTCCAACAAGACAATATCAGCTCAGTCTTTGACCATATCCGTTCTGGGCGTGAGTGGGGCTTGTCAACCCTTCTTAGCCATTATTATCTAGGTATTTACAATACCCGTGTGGAAAGTAGTACAGTTGGAAAAGAATACTATCATCAGCTTCTTACTTATTTGAAGCGTTCTGGTTCAAACCAAACAGTTTCACTTAACTGTGATGTTTTGATTAACATTGATTTGAATCAAGTATTCCACCTACACAGTACAACAAAAGGGCCTATCACTGTAGTTTATAAAAAACTAGCTAAGAAAGACATTTCAGAAGTAAATGCGATTTTGGAAGTGGATGAAACAGACCATGTTCGTTCTCATAAACTCTTTGATAGTAAATCATCAGATGAAGTCTATAATATGTCCACAGATATCTTTGTCGTTGATACACCGTGGTTAATTGAACGTTTGGAAGAAGAAGCTAAGAAAGAACATCCAGAGAAATTGCGTTATGTTTTACGGGATTTGGCGGCAAAAGAAGGGGCTTTTGCCTACGAGTACACAGGTTATCTGGCAAATATTCATTCTGTAGAGTCTTATTACCAAGCTAATAAAGATATGCTTGAATCTCAAAAATTCTACTCTCTATTTACTCCAAACCAAAAGATTTACACAAAGGTAAAAAACGAAGAGCCAACTTATTATGCTAATACATCTAAGGTAAGCACTTCTCAGTTTGCCTCTGGTAGTATCATTGAAGGTCAAGTGGCTAATTCTGTTTTATCACGTAATATTCATGTCCATAAGGATAGCTTGGTTAAAGATAGCATCTTATTCCCTCGTGTTGTTATTGGAGAAGGTGCTCAGGTAGAATATGCTATCTTGGACAAGGGTGTTGAAGTTGCGGATGGAGTTGTGATCCGTGGAACTGCAGAACATCCAGTCGTCGTTAAGAAAGGTAGCAAAGTAACAGAGGATATTCATTCATGAAAATTTTATTTGTAGCAGCTGAGGGTGCGCCCTTTTCAAAAACAGGTGGTTTGGGAGACGTCATTGGCGCTCTTCCTAAATCACTGGTAAAAGCGGGCCATGAAGTTGCAGTAATTTTACCCTACTATGACATGGTAGAGGCTAAATTTGGAAATCAGATTGAAGATGTTCTTCATTTTGAGGTGAGTGTTGGTTGGCGCAGACAGTATTGTGGGATTAAGAAAACAGTCTTAAACGGTGTGACCTTCTACTTTATTGACAACCAATATTATTTCTTCCGTGGTCATGTTTACGGCGATTTTGATGACGGAGAACGCTTTGCTTTCTTCCAACTGGCTGCCATTGAGGCTATGGAAAGGATTGACTTTATTCCTGACCTTCTCCATGTTCATGACTACCATACAGCCATGATACCGTTCTTGTTAAAGGAAAAATACCGTTGGATTCAAGCTTATCAAGGAATTAAAACTGTTTTAACCATTCATAATTTAGAATTCCAAGGACAATTTTCAGAAGGAATGTTATGGGATTTGTTTGGAGTTGGCTTTGAACGGTATGCTGATGGAACCCTTCGCTGGAATAACTGTCTGAACTGGATGAAGGCTGGTATTCTCTATGCAGACCGTGTTTCAACCGTTTCGCCTAGTTATGCTCATGAAATTATGACTAGTCAGTTCGGATGTAACTTGGATCAGATTCTTCGAATGGAATCTGGCAAGGTCTCTGGTATCGTGAATGGGATTGATGCTGACCTGTATAATCCTCAGACGGATGCTCTTTTAGATTATCATTTTAATCAGGAAGATTTGTCTGGAAAAGCACAAAATAAGGCGAAATTACAAGAGAGAGTTGGCTTGCCTGTTAGAGCTGATGTTCCACTGGTGGGAATTGTTTCTCGTTTGACACGTCAAAAAGGTTTTGATGTGGTGGTCGAAAGTCTGCACCATATCTTGCAAGAAGATGTTCAGATTGTTCTTTTGGGTACTGGAGATCCAGCCTTTGAAGGAGCTTTCTCATGGTTTGCTCAGATTTATCCTGATAAGTTATCAGTAAATATCACTTTTGATGTCAAACTAGCTCAAGAAATCTACGCTGCTTGTGATCTCTTCCTCATGCCGAGTCGTTTTGAACCGTGTGGCTTGTCTCAAATGATGGCGATGCGTTACGGAACCTTGCCATTGGTTCATGAAGTTGGTGGCTTGCGAGATACTGTCCGCGCCTTTAATCCAATCGAAGGAAGCGGTACGGGCTTTAGCTTTGACAATCTATCTCCTTATTGGTTAAATTGGACTTTCCAAACAGCATTGGACTTGTATCGAAACCATCCTGATGTTTGGAGAAACTTACAAAAACAAGCTATGGAGTGCGATTTCTCATGGGATACAGCTTGCAAGTCATATCTTGACTTGTATCATAGTTTAGTTAATTAATAGATAAAATCGTATGATGACTTCATACGATTTTTGGGCTGTTTAGAGAGGAGAGCTTATGTCTCAAATAAAAGGCTTGTGTGTCATGGATGTCGATGGAACCTTAATCCTAGAAGAAGTGATTGACCTTTTGGGAAGAGAGGTAGGTTGTGAGGAGGAAATTGCGCAGCTTACAAGTCGGGCAATGAGAGGAGAGTTAGACTTTGAAAGTAGTTTAATCAAAAGAGTTTCCTTTTTGGAAGGTCTTCCTGTTTCTGTATTTGAGAAAGTCTTCAACACTATTCATCTATCGCCAAATGCTCAAGAATTCATCTCTATTCTTCAAAAGAATGGCATCTTGGTTGGTCTGGTGTCTGGTGGATTTATACCAATAGTTGAGAGATTAGCGAAATCACTTGGTATTGCCTATTTCTCTGCCAACCAACTTGAAGTCAAAGATGGTCTTCTAACAGGAAAATTAGTTGGACAAATTATCAGTCCTGAGGTCAAAAAAGAGACTATGGAAAAATGGAGAGAGGAACTCAAACTTCCTAAAGAAAGAACGATTGCAATCGGTGATGGGGCCAATGATTTATTAATGTTGAAGTCGGCGGGGCTAGGAATCGCCTTTTGTGCCAAAGAAGTGCTCAAAAAAGAAATACCGAATCATGTTGACAAGAGGGATTTTTTAGAAGTTCTTCCTTTGATTGACTGGTTAGAATGAGGGAAAATATGAAGATTGTAATTGCACCAGATTCATTTAAGGAAAGCTTGACAGCTCAACAGGTAGCTGAAGCAATAAAAAGAGGCTTCCAACAATCGATAGCAGATGTAGAATGCCTCCTCTGCCCTGTTGGTGATGGTGGCGAAGGTACAGTAGATTCCATTCGACATTCTCTTGACCTTGAAGAAAAATGGATCCAAGTGACAGGACCTTTTGGACAAAAAGTAGAAATGCGCTATTTTCAAAAAAGTCAACTGGCACTATTTGAAGTTGCCGACTTGGTTGGCCTTGGAAAAATTCCGCTAGAGAAACGAAATCCACTTCAAATCCAAACTTGTGGTATTGGAGAGTTGATTCGTCATCTCATTGCTCAAGGGATTAAAGATATCTATATCGGCGTTGGTGGCACGGCCAGTAATGACGGAGGAATTGGGATCGCTGCTGGTTTAGGTTATCGATTTTATG